>JAFUUG010000215.1 GCA_017483905.1 Bacillota bacterium | reverse complement strand
GGCTCTCTATATCTCGAATTGGATTGTGAGGATCATTTGTGCAAATATATGCAAAAAGCGGAAATGATAAAACAGTTATCAATGAGGGAGGCGATCTGAAATGGCAAGAAAATCAAGAAAAAATATTACTGCCGACAATGCCTTGCAGACAGTTGTAAATTATAAGGCGGCTGCTTATATAAGATTATCGGCTGAAAACGAACTGACTTTAAATGCAGGCAGTATCAATAATCAAGAAGAGTTTGTAAGGAAGTATATATTCTAAAAAGAGTATATTGACTTATACGATGTATATATTGATGATGATATTACGGGTACAAACTATAATCGCCCCGAATTTCAGCGTTTAATGGCTGATATTATCCGTAAAAGAGTAAACACGGTCATAGTCAAAGACCTGTCAAGGCTTGGAAGAAACTTGACCGAAACGGGCGAACTTATAGAAATGACATTTCCGAGAATGAATGTAAGGGTCATTGCGATAACCGATAAATACGATTCCAACAATGGAACAGGCGGCTTGTCGGTAGCGGTCACAAACCTTATGAACGAGTATTATGCAAGGGATATTTCCAAAAAGATATGCTCGGCATTGCAGACGATGCAGCAAAATGGTATTCCGACAGGCAAAGCACCTTACGGTTATAAACTTGTAAAGGATGAAAACAACAATAACAAAATGGTTATTGATGAAGCCCCTGCTGCTGTGGTAAAGGAAATTTTCGATTTATTCATAAGCGGCAAAACAAGGCGTGAGATAGCCGACATTCTCAATGAAAAAGGCGTATTGACACCGTATTGTTACCGATTAAGGAATAAGCCCGAAAGTCTTATTGATAGGAAGTATTTGTGTTGGACTTCCTCAAATATAAACAATATACTTTCCAATGATACATACACGGGCAGATATACGACGGGCAAGAGAGTACAAGCGTTTTATAAAAATGAGGGCAGGCACTTTGTACCACAAAGTGAATGGACGATATTTGAAGATCACCACGAACCGATCATATCAAAAGAAGATTTTGCAAAGGCTTGTGAAATAGCCGAAACATACACAATAAAGCATAAGCCATACGAAAAAAGAACAGAAAATCTTTTCAGAGGTAAATTGTTCTGCGGCTGCGGTTCGGCTTTGGTTTATGCAAAAGGTGCGAAGAATTCATATTATCATTGCTACAAAAAATACACTTATGGCAAGGAACTTTGCGGTGCGGCGAATATCACTTATGATTATATTGCTAATATCGTGCTTAACGCTATAAAAGAACAAATGGACTTTCTTTTGGAAGAGGACAAGGTTATAAAAGAATTAAGCAAAAACAGCGAAACTGCCGTTAAGAAAAATATGCTGCTTTCAAGACAAAGCGAAAGACAGCATAAAATGCAGCAGGCTTGCAAGCTGAAAAGTGAGTTGTATTCCGATTATACAGACGGACTTCTGACCGAGAAAGAGTACATAGCCTTAAATTTGGAATATTCAAGGCGGATTGAGAGTATCGAAAAGGATATAGAGAATATAACCCAGACGATACAAACGCTCGAAAAAAGCCCTATGGATATGCCAAAAGCAAAGGAGTTAATAGACAAGTACCGCAATAAAAGAAAACTGACACAGGATATGGTCGATGCGCTTATAAGCAAGGTCATTGTACACGATAGGCAAAACATTGAAATATATTTCAGTTTTGATGATATACTTGAAGAAACACTTTTAAGACAGACGGAAAGGCAGGCGGTTTTGAATGATTAAAAGACTTGCCGTATATATAAGGCTTTCCGATATGGATAACGAAGTAAGGAAAGGCTTGGTCGATGTAAGCGACAGTATCGAAAACCAAAGGCTTTTGCTCTATGATTACATAAAAAATCATAATGAATTTTCGGATTATGAGTGTATAGAATATTATGACGATGGGGTGTCGGGAACGCTATTCAAAAAAAGAAACAATTTCAAAACTATGATAGCCGATGCCGAAAAAGGAACGATAAGCTGCATTATAGCAAAGGACTTGTCGAGG
>JAFUUG010000214.1 GCA_017483905.1 Bacillota bacterium | reverse complement strand
TTTCTCATGTGTTTTTCATCTACAGCGATATTTGTTATGTTCCCCTCATTTATTATATGCCACATTCCGCCGAATCCGACTACCTCATCATCTTCGACCGCCACAAAATATATTGCGTGCTTGTTTTTCAATTCCTTCAGAAATGATGCCTTGCTCCATGGTATCGGAAAACATTCTTTTTCTATTTTGCATACGCCGTCTATATGTTTTTCTTCCATTCTCTCATATCTGAGCATTTATATTGTTCCACCTTTATTCATTGAGTTATATTGTTTTTCTCATTATATTCCCTCTCCGCCTGAGATAATCTGAGATAACTTATCTCAAACTGCGAGCAGTCCACCGCCTTATCTATGTTCTTCGCAGCCAGAGCCCCTACGCTTGCCGCCCTCTGCATATCCATATTCTGCGGTGCAAATATATGTTCATCGTTGTATTCCTTTATCCTGTCTCTGAATACTTTCACTCCGTCCCCCAAAAATATAGCTCTCATCGAATTACTTTCAAGGTATTCAAGCAATTCATTTATATCCTCTGCCATATATTCGCTTATTCTTTCAATATCTCCGCCGTTTCTTTCATATACCGCCGTATACACCTGATTTCGCCTTGCGTCCATTATCGGCACTATAAATCTTCCGCTTTCGTATATATTGTACGCAAGTGCATCAAGGGTCGGAACGGGAATTATCTTTTTTCCAAGTCCGTGGGCAAGTCCCTTTGCCGTTGCAGCCCCTATCCTAAGTCCCGTAAAAGACCCCGGACCGCTTGAACAGGCAATATAATCTATCTCACTTTTTTCTATCCCAAGTATTTTTATCATATCTTCTATCATCGGCATTATCGTAACCGAATGATTCTGCTTAAAATTCACCGTAAATTCAGCAATAGTCTTTTCTTCGTCTACAATAGCAGCACTTGCGACTATCCCCGTTGTATCAAGTGCAAGGATCTTCATTTTTCACCTCAATAATTCTGTAATCAAGACCTTTTTCAATGTCCTTTTTTATCTCTATCCATAAGGCATTTTCAGGTATAAGTTCTTCTATCATCTCCGCCCATTCTATCAGGCATATTCCCTCACCGTAAAAATATTCATCATATCCTATATCGTACATTTCCTCTATATCATTTATCCTGTATACATCAAAGTGATAAAACTTATTGCCGCCGTTTTCGTATTCATTCACTATCGTAAAAGTCGGACTTGTAACGTGTTCTTCTATCCCAATACCCTTAGCAAATCCCTTTGTAAATACTGTCTTACCGACACCGAGATCACCCGATAAAAAATATATATCACCTTTTTTTGCATTTTTACCTATGTCAAACCCGATCTTCTCTGTCTCTTCCGCCGAAAAAACTTCTTTTATCAATTATATACACACTCTTTCCTGTATTTTAATTCTTAAAGTGTCCTTACCCTTTTAAAAACTTTATATATTCCGATATGTACTTATCTCCGTTGATTTCTCTGAAAATATCACACATATCATCATCACTGTGATATTCTTCAATAAAAAATTCTATATAAATATCAGGATTTTTCTTAAAGATCTCGCTTCTTTTTAATCTGAAAACAGCTCTTTTAAAAGTATCTGTCAGGGAATCCATAAGTTCTTTCGTCAATTCCTCACACTCTTCATAATCAATATCTTCATCATCCTCTATTTTCATTATTTCATCAGCGATATCATCTGCTGTTTCCTGCGGGATCAATTCTTGAAATTCCATATCTCCCCAACTGTATTTGCGAACGAGGTACATATCTGTATCACCTTTATTGCTTACTTCATCCAAATAAGACTGCGAATTGGCATTTACCGATATATAATCCGATCCACTTGATATATGTATCGACATTCCGCATATATCATTTTTTTCTTTAAACCATTTATCAAGAAATCTTTCAAGACAATCAACAATTTTCTCCTCAAGCATTAAATAGTCCAATCCTTCTTCCTCCTCTTTTTTCTGCAATTCTTTTGTTAATGAATACACCTTTTCTATTCCCATTTCGGAAAATTTCTCTTTAATATAGTCCGCTGTTTTTCTTTGGCCGTAGATATTTGCAAACAAAAATGCGTCACACTTTTCTCCGCCCGATATTTCATAAGTTACGGTAATATCGATTCCGTTATTTATCAAAAATTTTGCTGCTTCGTATTGCCCGTAATATATTGCGGTAAATAATGGATTTCTAAGCAATTTACTCGTATCTGTTTTTGCTCCTTTATCAAGCAATAATTTTATTATTTTAGTATCACCTTTTTTTACAGCCGCATTTAATGGCGATATTTTGTTATCTCCTGCACTTTTATTTACGTCCATTCCATAATCGATAAGAAATTCAATAACATTTTTTTGCCCTTTTTCTATAGCAAAGTGCAGCCATGACCCGTTCTTTTCTTCATACTCGATCAAAAACTTGTTTTCATCAAGTATATTTTTTAATTTCTCAATATCTCCATTTTCTGTATACTCTTTTATAAGTGCTGTCAACTCATGCCGATAAACTCTTTTTATTCCTCTTTCTGCCAGCCTTTCTCTTAAATAATTTTCTATTTCATGCTGATGATAAGAATAGGCATATAAAACAGCGTCGCAATCTTCCCCATTGTATAATTTATAAGTCACCGTTATATCGATTCCAAGTTCTACCAGAAGTTTGACCATATCATACAGTTCTTTATTTTTATCTCTTGAAGCGCTGTATATAGTATGAAAAAGGGCATTTTTACTCATTGTGCTTACATCTAATTCAGCGCCTTTATTATATAGCATTTTAACTATCTCGGAATGCCCTTCCCCCGCAGCGTCGGTTATTATAGGAACTTCATCTTTACCTCTGACTGCGTTAACATCCATACCCTGATCTATAAAAAATTCAACTGCCTTTTTATGACCAAATATTGCTGCATTTTGTAACCAAGAGCCAAAAATATCATTATAATCGATCAATCCGTCATTTTCATCTAAAAGTTTTTTTATCAATTCTATATTTCCATTAACTATAGCATTATGCATAATTTTTATTATGTCTGTATCCATTTTCCTGTTCCTTTCGGTGGTATCTTAAAGCTTTGTTATATCATTATCCTTTTTGTCAAAATATTGTGCATATACTTCACAGACACCTTTTCCATCACCGTTTATCTCAAAAGGAGGTTCATATATCCCGACTTTCTTCCACGATACATTATCGCCCTCTGCACCGATATACGCTTCACTGTACTCCAAAAGATATTTTTCAGCCTTTGCTTTTGCTTCTTCGGGTGAATCGCTATCAATCATAAGTATCAATTCTTCATAGCTTTCACTTGGCTCATCATTTATATAACACTGCATTATAGCTTTCACGGAATACATCATGCCACCTCTTGAAAATTATAAATTCTCAATAACATATTTCACT
>JAFUUG010000213.1 GCA_017483905.1 Bacillota bacterium | reverse complement strand
TTGCCAGAACAATCTCAACTTCATCGTCATCAAGTGTCGGAGGCATTTCAAAATCGTACTTTGCAAGTTCAAGGTTATACTCGGCTCTTTTTCTGCAAGTGGCTTTTACTTTGCAAAATCTGCAATGTCCTCCCGCTTTGAATTCGCCTTCACCTCTTATCGCAAGCTGTGCCATCGGAGCGAGTACTGTATCTGCCCATTCAAGCAGTTCTGCTTTACCTATCTCATAGGTACTGATATGCTCTCTTCTCGGCTGAAATATAGTCATCGAAATCTTGTTGATGTCGTATATTCCATCTAAAAGCTGTAATGCACCAAGTGCATAACACATCATCTGCGGATTCTTCTCTGCCTCTACAAGTACACCAACTCCATATTTGAAATCTATGACTGTAAGAACATCATCTGCAACGATAACACAGTCGCTTGTTCCGAAACCCTGCGGAACCCACTTTGAAAAATCAAACCTTTGCTCCACAAGAACGATAGGGTCTTTGCAACGTTCTCTTGCCTTTGATAATTGCTCCGATACATACTGAGCATAACTGTCTGTGCAGTCAGCCATTTCTTGGTCGAAATAAGAAAGTGTATCTGTAGGGTCTTTTGCTTTCTCTCCGATAGCCCTCAACACTTTATATTCACATAAGTTGTGTGCATCCGTACCTTGTGCGGCATAAGCACTTGCTATATCATCTGCCGTATCGTTCAATCTTGCAGAAGGAGGGCATTCAAGCCATCTGTGACTTGATGATGCCGATAATAATGCGTGTAAATCAGGCATTTCCGATTCCCTCCGCTTCTGCAATTATCCCTTCAAACTTCGAAGGTTCAATATCGGATAACCTTTCCGCACCGTGCTTTGTAATAAGGGCTTTGATCTCGTCTGTAAATCCTTCTCTCGCCTTTTCGGCAAGTACCGCCCTTACTTCTTCAAGCGTTATGGACTTGCTTTCTGCCTTTGCCGGTGTGGTGGTTTCTTCCTCTAATGCTTTGTTGTCGGTTGCCTTTTTCTTCTTCGTTTTTTCTTCCGACTTGCAGGATAAATTCTTTAATCCATCGGATATGCCCATAAGAACTTCACTGCATTTTTTTAACTCCTCAATGAGCATTTTTAATTCGTTTTCGCCTTTCATGCCGCTTTTCTCCTTTCGCTTTTTCACTCAGATACCGAACTTTGTATGCGAGTCTTTTTGCTTTTACACTTATAGCAATCAATAAATCAGATATTTCAGCATCAATATCCTGTTTACCGCAACTATAAGTGCTTGATTTGTTTCTTTGTTTCATATAATATTACCTGCCTTTCCGAGGTGCTTTATTTGCTCCTCTGATAGTAAAAGGACATAAATTGCAGTTTTAAGAACCAAAAAAATATAAAATTATAAATTTTTTTATAACCGGGTATAAAAAATCATCTGAAATCCTTAAGTTCTTTTTTCAGCTTGCTTAAAATCTTATGTTTCCTTTTATTCACACCTCGTTGTGACATATGAACGCTCTCACCGATTTTTGATTCCGACTTTCCCTCACCGTACATACCCATGATTTTACGGTCGATTTCGTCCAGTTCATCAAGTGTACTATGTAATTTGTCAATAAGTACTTTTTTAGCATAATCCTCGGCTATATCATTGCAATCTGACACTTCATAACTGTATTCGTCTGTTAGTTCATCTAAAGAAACCATAGGCTCTGCTCTCTGATTTCGCTTATCTTCTCTCCAAAGCGGACGCATAAATTGATAATAGACCTCTTTTTCCACGGGAATCATTGCAGCCTTAACTCTGCGATTACCAATTTTAGTCCATACTACATCAGCAGGATCAATATTAAAATCTTTGATAGTTTCTTTTGTTACTTCCATTGGTATATGATACTGCTTGCCGTTGTTTGTCTGTTGATTTACATTTTTTGTCATTGTGCAGACCCTCCTTCGGTCTAAAACCGAAGTGAAGATCCACACGGAACTTTCCTATATTATTGGCCATAAGAATGAATCCTCACTTCTTAATTGGCCAACCGTCCCGATAGGTTGACTTTGATTATTAGGTTGCCGCCCCTCCGTTTCGGGCATCTGCTCGTCAGCAGATGAACTATGAGGCAGTTGTGTTAATAAATACTGTAGTAAAAGAATATCTTTCTGTTTGCTACGCCTTGCTCGTAGACTTGTGTTGCTATTTACTTATGACCGTCACAGCAGTTCGAGATATTTGTGTACTGGAGTGAACTGCTACGTCAGCGTGCGGCTTTACACCATACCTTATGCAGAGGTTCGGTTATCTAAGGTCAGTTTCGATTGCATAAAGCTCCGAAAAAACATCCGGCAGATAGGACGAGTTCAGATCTTCAATTCCGTGAGCTCCATACCTCTCAAACACGTATTCGACTACTCTGCTGCCAAACTCAGTGCTTATAATCGAAGCAGACTGCTCTATGCTTGCAATATAGTCAGAATTATAAATTTTTGCCATGGTTTACCTCCTATGTCTATCTCCTCTCCAACAAGAAATCTTGTTTTTCCATCAGGCTTACTAAATTAACACTTATCAAATGTTTTTTCTGGTGCTGTAATAAGAGAACCTCTAAAAATTGCGAATAAAAATTTTTGATGCCCTTGACAAATTCTAAAAATGGTATTAAAGAATTTGTATCCGATGAATTCGGAGATTTTTATAAATACCCTGTTACTGTCCAGTAGGAGAGAATATCGGTTTTCAGCCAAATTTAAACTTGTGCTTTAAACAAAATCTAAGGAAGGCTTTTTTGTAAAACCACGCTTTTCAGGAAAAAAGTCTAAGATCAAACAATGAAAAAAATTTTTTACCCGCCTATACGCTCAAATTTAATTGCCGTTTTTAGGGATTTTCTGTCTGCTGGACAGTAACAATACCCTTAAGTTAGAACACAAATATCAAACTAAAATCATTGATTTTTGTTTGATATTGAGGTATAATAAAATATCAGCATGATGTTACTGTGGTTTAGCTGATTCATTTCTCACTAAATCACAATAAAATTTTACCAAACCATGACCTAAAAGTATTTGCCAACGTTTTGCCACTGTTTTGCCAGTGTTTTTCCGTGGCATGAGAAAGGAGAATTGAGAAGATGAATGAATTGAATATGTCCTCATATATCCAAATCATGCAGTCGGGATTTAAGACACATGACAAACAAGAATCTGCGGGTGTATTTCTTCTTAGCTCCATCAACGATCAGGAGTATGTTGCCAATAATGGATATTGTACGAGTAATCTTGGTTCTAAAAAATCAGCCGGCTTGTAAGTCGAGACGACCCTGTTCCCGACGGACTCCGTCAAGCATCGATGCAACAAGTAGTTATTGATGCCACTATTGCGTATTTTAAAAAAGAAGTAATATCGGATATGAATCCACATTTGAAGGATGATACGATTGAAAAAATTATTAAGCTGATATGCGTAGACACAACCATTCCTGACAGTAAAAAGGAAAGCCTCATAGCATTCCATGATGCCGGCGATGATGCAATGTTTCTTGCTGAAGTATTTTTATATGCTCTCAATAAGCCAAACAAAAAGCAAAGCAATACCGTTGAATATCAGGATATTCCTTTGCTTGACGAGGCAAACTACGAATGTCCCCTTTGCCACAAAAAGCTGGTGGATACTATAAAAGGACAGGCAGTAAAGAAATACAGAATTACACAGATTTTTCCCGATGGACTTGACGATGAAACAGCAGCAGAATTTTCTGCCGTCTATCCTGCACCGAAAAAGCTCGATATGCCGGATAATCTTATCGCCGTTGATGTGGATTGTGCAGAAGAATACCTTCTGAATCCTAATGCTGAGGAGTACAGAAACCTTTATGAAATCAAAAAACAGCTTGCAAGAAACTATGCAGCAAAACAGACAGTAAACAAAGTACAGCTTGAAGATGATATCCGAACTGTGCTCAATGCTTTAAGCACAAAAAGTGATGCAACAGAACTTATTGAACTTGAATACGAGGCTCTACGAATAGACGAGAAATTCGATGCTGAAAACTTCATCTTGAAAAATGAAACACAGTTTCAGGTTGTAACTTATTACCGATATATAGAGAAGGTCTTCTCAAATTCAAATGCTGATTTTGATATGATAGCCACGGAAATAAAAATTAGTTCCATGAAACTGGAAAAAGCCGGTTTGTCACAATCAGATGTCATAAGCCAGCTATCAGAGTGGATACGAAACAAAGCCGAACTTGGGACGGAGAGTCGTTTAGCTTGCAATATCGTTGTGTCTTTTTTTATACAGAACTGCGAGGTGTTTCACAAATGAAAATGCCGAATAAGGTTACACCTTACAAAGAAAGCAGCATTGCAAAATTTCCGGTGGTTCCTTCACTTCTCGAAAAGAAAGATATGACGCCATCAGAACTGTTTTGTAAGGTAAAAAAGAACAAAATACAAAATAT
>JAFUUG010000212.1 GCA_017483905.1 Bacillota bacterium | reverse complement strand
TGAGTAATATTGCATATACCGTCATGCTTCTCGATTATCTCACGGACGGATTTTAGTCCGATACCGTGTAATTGCTTAATCCCTGCATATAGCTCCGCTAATTGTAGCGGAGCTTTTGGTGCTTATTGTAAACTGTTGGGCTGGGTTTGGTTGGCGCTTACTTTTCATTTATCTATATGGAGCTTCCGAAATGGTGTTTTCGCTCAGTTTGTTAACCTCGGTTAACAAGAAAAGTCATAAAAAATGGCTATGTACAGCCTTCCGAAATCCCGTAAGGATACGGTAAGGGTACAAAGCCTGTTTTTCATGTGATCAAGTCAAAAATAAAGAACCCCGAAACGGCCATGTTTCGGGGATTTTTCTGGTTGCGGCGGCTGGATTTGACGGGGCGGCCTTCGGGTTATGAGGGATATACTTAATTATTTTACTTATTATTCGTCTTACCCGTTCAGGTCGATTTTTGCCTATATACCGTCATTTCCATTTTAGTCGTTTCTCAGCCTACGTGTTGTGAGGCACTCAGAAACGTTCTCAATGGGTCAGAATTGGGGTCAATTTAGATTTGTGATTGATAGGTAATTGATAAAAATATCAGCAATTATCACTTACTCTCATCGCCCTCATAGCATTGAGTATAGCTATCACTGATACTCCAACGTCGGCAAATACAGCAATCCACATATTTGCAAGGCCGAATGCACCAAGCAGGAGTACAATAAATTTCACTCCGAGTGCAAATACGATGTTCTGATAAACTATCCTCAGTGTACGCTTTGAAATATCCATTGCAAGTGCTATCTTTGCAGGGTCGTCGTCCATGAGAACTATGTCTGCAGCTTCAATTGCCGCATCCGAACCCATCGAGCCCATTGCGATACCAACATCTGCTCTTGAAAGTACAGGTGCATCGTTTATGCCGTCACCTACGAATGCAAGACTTCCCTTTCCCGATCTTTCACCAAGCAGTTTTTCAACCTTTTCCACTTTGTCAGCAGGGAGAAGTTCACTGTAAGCCTTATCAAGTCCAAGCTCTTTCATTGCAGCCTCCGCAGCCGATGAAGAATCCCCCGTAAGCATGACAGTCTGCTTTACACCTCTTTCTTTCAGACGCTTTATTGCACTTCTGGCTGTATCTTTCACTCTGTCGGCTATGACGATATGACCTGCATATTTTCCGTTGTCGGATATATGCACCTTTGTGCCTGCCTTATCGCACGGCACTGTTTCAACACCAATATCATCCATAAGCTTTGAATTGCCTGCACATATTTCATGTCCGTCAATGACAGCTTTTATACCGTGACCCGATATTTCTTCGTTTGAACTTATTCTGTTTCTGTCGGTCTCCTTTCCATATTTCATGGAAATCGACCTTGCAATCGGGTGGTCGGAATAGCTTTCCGCATATGCAGCAAGTTCAAGTAGCTTGTTTTCATCAATGCCATTGGGATGAATCTCATTTACCTCAAAAACACCTTTTGTCAGTGTTCCTGTCTTGTCGAATACAACAATTTCCGCATTTGCAAGCACTTCAAGATAGTTTCCGCCTTTGATGAGTATTCCCTTTTTGCTTGCACCGCCGATACCACCAAAAAAGCTGAGAGGAACAGATATAACAAGCGCACACGGACAAGAGATAACAAGGAATATCAATGCTCTGTGAATCCACATTGCCCATCCTCCGCCTGTTACTATCGAAGGGATGACCGCAAGCAGAAGTGCCGATATTACAACAGCAGGAGTGTAATATCTTGCAAATTTAGTAATGAAATTTTCTGCCTTTGCTTTTTTGGATGCGGAATTCTCCACAAGATCAAGAATCTTTGATACGGTTGAATCCTCATATTCCTTAGTAACTTCAACTTTCAGCGTACCGCTCTGATTTATGCATCCGCTTATTACGCTGTCACCTGTTCTTACGGTTCTTGGTACGCTTTCACCGGTGAGTGCAGACGTATCAACTGAGGAACTACCGTTCCTGACAATGCCGTCAAGAGGTATACGCTCCCCTGCTTTTACAATGATAATCTGTCCCTGTTCAATTTCTTCGGGATCAACTTCAACCAACTGACCGTCTGATTCGATGTT
>JAFUUG010000211.1 GCA_017483905.1 Bacillota bacterium | reverse complement strand
TATCGACACCGCTTCTTCATTTTCTCTCGAATCCGCTGTTCAGCTCCTTGATTCACGCTCTCCCAAGAATTTATATCTCGGTCATACCCGTTCATGTGTCATCTCCGAAAACATTCTTAAAGATCCCGACAATTTCAGAGAAGTAATAGATTTCCTTAAAAATGACAGGGAGCTTGACCGCCGAATAAATATCGTGACCACATCCGCCGATACTTCCTCGCTTCTCTCCACACGCACAGATAATCAGCCGCTTTTCGGGGTTTTCCTCAATAATTATTACAAAAACACCCATCTCACCGATACACTCTCCCGCACTCTTCCCCTTGATCTACACACCCTCATTTATGACCTTACCGCCACCAATAATGCCGTAATTCCCGCCGTCTATATAAATTCCGATGATTCCGTCACCATCTCCGATCTTGCCGTTATCAAAGATCATAAACTCGCAGGCTATCTGTACCACCCCGATACGCTTGGTTATCTCTGCCTTGTAAATAAAACTCCCCTTAACACCTTAACTCTCTCTCATAATAATACCCTCTGTCATCTTACCGTCACTTCTTCCGATACCTCATACTCTTTCGACCCCTTTACCGACACCTGTAAAATCATAATATCCGTAAGCGGCAAATCCGACTCATCCGATATATCCGGCATTGTCCCTATTTTTTCCGCTCAAATAAAAAATACAGCCGCAAAGACCCTCGATATCCTCCGAAACGAGTATAAATGCGACTGTATCCACTTTTCCGAATATGTCAGAAAAAACTATCCGACCTACTACTCTTCCCACTTCAAAGACAATAATAATATCTTCCTCGATACCCATTTCGACATAATCGTAAATACCGATATATCCTCTTCCTCAAACCGCCTTTAAATATTCCACGAAAAAAGCCCACATTTAATGTGAGCTTTTTACTCATACACCATTTAATATTTTATATCTTGCATAGATTCTTCAATTTGCCAAAATTCAACCTCATGTTCCTTCCCGTAATTATATACAAATACCTCATATGCCACAGCCAAAATGCCTATTACCCAAAAGGAAGAAATATTAACGATTCCATTGCCAATAAGAATCCTAAGTCCGTTTTTTCGGATATACTCTGTCATTCCTCTTTTCTCTTTTATGAATTTATTGACATAATTTAATCTCCCGATTGAAAATACAATATTATATATTCCAATAATCACTAAAAATATCGACATCATTAACCCTGCGGCAATGCTAACCGGATTGATTCCATATAATACTATAAAAATCGGAGCTGTAACGACCTGCAATATACCTATAACGAGCCATACGATCCCCAATATTCTTACCTTTGATGCAAATTCAGCTACAAGAGCCTCTTTTTGTTGTTCTTCTGTCATTTGATAATTTAGAATACTTATGTTTCTTATTCCATATTCCATTTGTTGACTGCCATAAGAAAATTGCTGACTGTTATTATCGGATACCTTTGCCCCGCAGGCAGAGCAGAATGCTGAATCATCGTTTAATTCTTTACCGCATTTTATACAAAACAATCACATCATCTCCTTATCAGCTTATTTTTCATTTTTCATCATTAAATCTTTCGCTTGAATTATTGTATATATGTTTATGTAGGCATTGCGTGAGCAATCAATAACTTTTATTTTGCATATATTGTTCAACCTGCCAGAATTCAGCCTCATGCTCCTTTCCGTAATTATACACAAATATCTCATACACTGCAGCCAAAACACCTATTACCCCACCAAACAAAAGATTCCATATTCCCATAAAAATTATACTTCCAATTCCGGTTTTTCGGATATACTCTGTCATTCCTTTTTTCTCATTTAAGAATTTATTGGCATAATTTAATCGCATCACTGACCATGCTATATTAGATACTCCGACAATAAACAAAATAAATAAACTGAAATTACTATATCCTATATAAAACAAGCCAAAAACAACCTGCAATATACCTATAACGAGCCATACGATTCCCAATATTCTTACTTTTGATGCAAATGTAGCTATAAGAGTCTCTTTATGTTGTTCTTCTGACATCTGATAATTTGGAATATTTCCGTTTCGCATTCCATATCCCATTTGTTGACCGCCGTAAGAAAACTGCTGACCATTATTATTCCCTGATACCCTTGCCCCACAAGCAGGGCAGAATGCCGAATCATCATTCATTTCTTTACCGCATTTTATACAAAACATTAGTATCATCTCCTTATCAGCTTATTTTTTTGCGTTTTGCATCATTATATCTTTCGCTTTAATTATTTTATATCTGTTCATACAGACATTGCATGATAAAGCAATACCTATTAAACCTCCCATAAGACACTGAGATATCATCAAAAAGATCAGCATTCCCAATCTTTCTTCATATATATAGCAAATTCTGTAATTTGAAAAATAAATATCTTCGGAATTTTTAACAGATTCTATCCCGTAAATTAAACCTGCAAAACCTGCTATCAATGTTAAACCACCAAGTAACAGCCAATAAACAGAATCTGACTTCACATACATGATCCACAATGAACCCAAAATCTGAATAATTCCCCAGATAATAAGGATTATTCCTATGGATTTCTCGGATTTTGCTGCTTTTTCAATATTTTCTTTACATTTATGAATTTCAAAGTCCATTGTAGCATTTTTATAATACTGTGAAGCTGTTCTGTATGGCATTTGCCCTCCATAATTCATTTGACTATTAAAATTTGGCTGTTGCGGTACATTATAACCAATAACCTTTGTTCCGCAGGCAGCACAAAATATTGCACCGTTAGGCACTTGTTTCCCACAGTTTTCACAAAACATAGCTTTCACCTCACCGATCATTTTTCAAGAAATCTTCACCCATATTATATAGAATCGTTGATAAATTACTTACTCTATTTATCATATGGATATGAGAAAATTACACTGTCATCAGCGGCACTTGTCCAATAGATAGTCATTTTACCTGTTTCTTCATCAACTTCAAGACCGTATGTTTCGGATGAAGGATGCCTTGTTGCCTCAATTTTTAATCCCGGAGAAAAGGTGCTGCTTTCATCGTTAATAGCTTCTACTATAATATCCGTATCTTTATAATCTTTATTCATCCCTATCAATTCGGTTTGATAAGCATAAGCAGCATTATAAACATTCTGTGCGTTAGCCGCCTTGGATACTTCACGGCTTTCTATAATTTTCGACTTATCATATGGATATGAGAAAATTACACTGTCATCAGCGGCACTTGCCCAGTAGACAGTAATTATGCCTGTTTCCTTATCCACTTCAAGGCCGTATGTTTCGGATGAAGGATGCCTTGTTGCCTCAATTTTTAATCCTGGAGAATAGGCGCTGCTTTCATCGTTAAGAGCTTTTACTATAATATCGGCATCTTTATAATTTGTAAGTAAATTCTGCTCTATCAATTCGGTTTGATAAGCATAAGCAGCATCATAAACAGTCTTTGCGTTAGCCGCCTTGGATACTTCACGGCTTTCTATAATTTTCGACCATACAAATAACATACCGACAATTAAAACTATAGCAATAATAATTCCTATAATAATTCCTCTTCCTTTTTTCTTTTGTTCATCACCCGGCATCTGCATTAGTGTTTGCCTGTCATAATTCATTTGATTATTAAAAT
>JAFUUG010000210.1 GCA_017483905.1 Bacillota bacterium | reverse complement strand
TTATTGAAAATATAGACAGTATTGTATCTTTATGTATAAAACAAGTGTTCGCCATTTCCGGAACGTATACGCAACGTGTGTTCCGTGTCCGTTATCGTCATAGGGGACAGACTTATTGTTTATAAAATCCTTAAAAGCGATTATTCTGTTATACGGTTTGGTAAAATCATTTATCGGTGCAATTCCGGTATCAAGAAATGCAACAGTTATATTTTTACCTCGGTAGCCAAGAGAGTGAGCGAAGTTTGCATTTACGGTATCAAGTGCATGATTCATTTGTGTTGTTATTTTTGTATTTTCATAAACGATTTTTACATTTTCTATGCCGTCAAGATAGTGAACATCATCTTCATTTATTTCTATTACACAGGCATTGATCACAGGTAATTTATATTTGAGATCAGCTATATTCTTAGTTATCAGTTCATTATAAGATGATATATCGCCCTCAATTATGAGTCTGATTTTATGCTTTGATTCCGGCAATGTTTTCATATCCTTTCTGTTTTATTATTGTCATGATATGCGTATAAGGAAAATGTGTGAATAAAATCGACAGAAAAAGAGTTTGTACCACAAAATTTGGCTTGTACCTTTAATTTTATAAAAAATCAGTCATTAAATTACATCTCATGAATAGAATTATACAGAAGCACTGATAAAGGTGTTTCGGAAAATAATATCAATATTTTATTTTTGGGAGGTAACATATTATGAATTTTGGTGGAAACAACAGCTTTATCTGGATCATCGTACTTCTTCTTCTCTTTAACGGAAACGGAAACTGCGGCTGCAACAATAACGGTATGTGGGGAAATGACAACAGCTTTATCTGGATCATTATAATCCTGCTTTTCTTCAATAACGGAAATTATGGATTATGCGAAGCAAAATAAGATACTGAAGTTTTAATTCTTCTGATTAAATTTTTCTGATTTAAGAAAGACACTTCTGTTTTGATGGCGGAGGTGTCTTTTTTTATGATAAATTTTATTATTATTGACATTGGGCGATAAGTTTGTTATATTTAATTAGGGAAAAACTGAACTCTAAAATTTTTTCAGTTGATCAGTGTTTTCTTCAGCAAATAATTTTTACATAATCAGATGGTGATAAAATGACAATAAAAGACTTGAAAATAGGACAATCGGCACGAATTACCCAAATAGGCGGGGAAGGAGAATTAAGACAGCATTTTCTTGATATGGGAGTTATACCCGGTGCGGAAATAACACTTGTAAAACTTGCACATATGGGCGACCCGATGGAGCTTATGATACATGGGTACGAACTTACGCTCAGACTTGATGATGCGGCAAAAATCGACATAGAGGATATAAAAGAAAAAAAGGAACAGGATAATAAAAAGAAAAATAAGAAGAAAAAAGCTAAAGAACATCCAGGTCTTGGTGAGGCCGGAAGATTTCATGATAAAGAAAACGAAAAACCTCTTCCCAATGATGAAATACTTACATTTGCACTTGTAGGAAATCAGAATTGCGGAAAAACAACACTTTTTAACAGGCTTACAGGCTCAAATCAACACGTCGGAAACTTTCCCGGTGTTACGGTCGAAAAAAAGACCGGTATAATAAAGGGATATCCCAAAACTCTTGTTACCGATCTCCCGGGAATATATTCAATGTCACCTTATAGCAGTGAAGAACTTGTATCGAGAGATTTTGTATTAAATGAAAAACCAAAGGCTATAATAAATATAGTAGATGCGTCAAATATTGAGAGGAATCTGTATCTTACAATGCAGCTGCTTGAAATGAATATCCCGATGGTAGTTGCCCTTAATATGATGGACGAAGTGAGGAATAACGG
This sequence comes from Bacillota bacterium, assembly GCA_017483905.1. Lineage (GTDB taxonomy): Bacteria > Bacillota > Clostridia > Lachnospirales > CAG-274 > RGIG4831. Next base: position 4,333 of record JAFUUG010000210.1, on the reverse strand, counting down.
TGGTTCTATATATATAAATGAAATGGAAGAACTGCTCGGTGTACCTGTTATACCTATTTCTGCCGCTCAAAATGAGGGTATCGACGAACTTATAAAACACGCTGTACACGTTGCTCATTATCAGGAAAGACCGTTAAGACAAGACTTTTGCGGTGTGAATGAACATGGCGGTGCGGTTCACAGATGTATTCATGCAGTGATACATCTTATAGAAGATCATGCCATAAATAAAGAGATCCCTGTTAGATTTGCGGCAAACAAACTTATAGAAGGGGATAAATTGATACTCAAGCAGCTTGAACTTGACAAAAATGAAGAAGAAATGCTTGAACATATAGTAATCCAGCTTGAAAACGAGAGGGGTCTTGACAGAAGTGCGGCTATTGCGGATATGCGTTTTTCATTTATATTCAATGTATGCGATGAAACGGTAGTTAAGCCGCATGAAAGCAAAGAGCATATAAGAAGCCGCAAAATAGATAAGGTACTTACGGGAAAATATACCGCCATACCTATGTTTATAGCTATAATGACGGTTATATCTTATCTGACATTCAATGTAATAGGGGAATTTCTTCAGGGACTGCTTGAAAGCGGAATAGATTATTTTACAGTGAGTGTAGACCATGTGCTTACAAAGGCACACGTTAATGACGCTATACACAGACTTATAATTGACGGAGTATTTGCGGGTATAGGAAGTGTACTCAGTTTTTTGCCGATAATAGTTACGCTTTTCTTCTTTCTGTCGATACTTGAGGACAGCGGTTATATCGCAAGAGTAGCGTTTTTTATGGATAAAATACTGAGGCGAATAGGGTTATCGGGCAGAAGTATCGTTCCTATGCTTGTTGGATTCGGTTGTACTGTGCCTGCGGTAATGGCAACAAGAACACTTCCGAGTGAACGTGACAGAAAAATGACGATATTGCTTACTCCATTTATGAGCTGTTCAGCCAAAATGCCTATATATGGATTCTTTGCAAATGCTTTCTTTCCTAAATACAGCGGTTTCATAACGGTCGGATTATATCTGACAGGGATAATTGTAGGAATAATCGTGGCATTTATTTATAAAAACACATTATTCAAGGGTGAAGCCGTACCTTTTGTGATGGAGCTGCCTAATTATCGTCTGCCGGGTGCGGAAAATGTTATAAGACTTTTATGGGATAAGGTAAAAGACTTTTTACAAAGAGCATTTTCGGTAATATTTGTGGCAACTGTAATCGTATGGCTTTTGAAAAATTTCGATATACATTTTAATATAGTGGAAAATTCATCGGAAAGTATACTTGCAATCATATCGGGAGTGATCGCACCGATAATGAATCCGCTCGGACTTGGTGACTGGAGAATATGCACATCTCTTATATGCGGATTCTTGGCAAAGGAGAGCGTTGTAGCGACATTGGAGGTTCTTTTTAAGGAAGATATAACAACGGTAATGAGCAGCACCTCCGCATTTGCACTCCTTGTATTCAGTTTATTGTATACACCATGTGTTGCAGCGATAGCATCGGTAAAAAGAGAGCTGGGTACAAGATGGGCTGTCGGTATGGTGATATGGCAGTGTGCTGTCGCATGGGTGGTTGCATTTATTGTACAGGTCATAATTAAAATTGTTATGTGAGGTGTAAGGATGAATGTCTTTGATGTTATTTTTGGAGCGATAATAATTGTCGGAATAATATTTGCGGTATATAGGATAATCAGAAATATGAAAAATGGCGGTTGTTCATGTGGGGAGTGCTCTTCATGCGGTATGTGCGTAAGTAATGATAAAAAAAATAATAAAAAACATAAATAGAATAAAGAAAAATATATGAAAAAAGGTCATACAGGATAATATAAGGTATGACCTTTTTTACTGTACAAGACGTTATGATAATGTTGTTTAGTGCAAAATATATATAAAAAATACAAATCAGATAGAATTAAAGTGACACTTGCAGACAGAAATATTTTCCGTTCACAAGTATAAATCAACAAAACTGAAAACTATCATATTTGTATAAATTTTATGTTATTAATTAAATGTCAATTTCACAGAAATTGCCTATTATTTTTTTTGATTCCGAAAGTTTTAAAAATTCGGCTCTTGTATTTTTTCCTAATTTCCAATTCATAATGTCATTTTTTAATTTAGATACATTTTCATACATTTTTTCAGGCTCGTCATCAAGTGTTTTGAAGATAATCTTTGCTAATGGGCAAGCACTCCATGTATGAATTGTTTCATTTTTGAGTTCCTGACAAGTGATATATTTTGTCATGAGTTTATAAAACCCTTTAAAATCCGAAGCAGTTAAATCTTCTTTAAAAAACATATGATAATAAATTGTTTTAAGCTGCATAGTTTTTAATACAAAATATGTAAAATCACTAAAAGGATGATCTTTTAAAGAAGTGATCCTTTTACCAAATGCGTCAAGTAATTTATCAACACTTGTAATTGAACGAGTAAAATCCAGAAAATTTTTACCTCTTGAATATGATTCACCATCATAATTATAATAATAATATGATTGAGAAAGAGTTGAAACACTTTTTGCTCTCATTACTGCTTCAAGAAGAAAATCTGTATCTTCTTGATTTGTTTTTTCTCTGAAATGCATACTCATTTCAGAAATAAGAGTTTTTTTGTATATTTTATTCCATACATAAAATGAATCACATATAAAATAGTAGAATTTTTCATAGCTATCGATTTTACCTTTAATATTATATAGCTTACTTATCTCTCCATCCCCCTTGTCAAAAAAACCGCATTTAACTATGTCGTAATCACCATATTTTGCTTCTTTATACATTTGTTTAAACATATCTTCATGAACATAATCATCATGATCGACAAACCCGATATATTCACCTTTTGCATATTGAAGTCCTAAATTTCTTGCGCCTCCGGGACCTCTGTTTTCAGGTGAATCTATTACAACAAATTTATCAGGAAAAACTTCTTTAAATGCCTTTAATATATTTAAACTGTTGTCTGTAGATGCATCATTTACACATATAAATTCTATATCCTGTAAAGTTTGTTTAGACAAAATGAGAAGTGATTTTTCAAGTATTTTTCCTCCATTGTAAACAGGTACGATAACCGATACTTTTTTCTCATAAATTTCGTCTTTATTTATCATCTTAATCTCCTTATATTATATTTTTTTCGGTGGTCGTGTACCGTAATATTGATAATAATCAACTTTAACATTTCCGTTGAAAAGTTTTCTTTTTTTGTCTGCTTTTTTTCCGTAAAGTTTCTCAAACCCTTCATGAGATGTTATTGTATAGAATGACCATGTAGGATTGTTTCTGAAAAGTTCGCCCATATTACGATACAGTTCTTCAACTTCTTTAAGTTCTCCCATTCGTTCAGCATAAGGAGGATTACAAATACATACACCATAATCGCCTTTAAGTGTGACTTCTTTGAATGATTTCGATTCAAAACGTATACAATCATCAACTCCGGCAAGATAGGCATTATGCTTTGCAATTTCTATTGCTTTCGGGTCTATATCCGAAGCATATACATCGGGGGTAAAATTATAGTCTATATTTGACATAGCTTCTTTTTTTTCATTTTTCCAAAGAACCTTGTCAATAAAATCCCATTTATCTGAGGAAAAAGAACGTGAAACTCCGGGTGGAATATTTCTTGCTATCATTGCGGCTTCTATAGCAATTGTCCCGCTGCCACAGGTAGGATCAAGGAATAGCCTGTCTTTTTTCCAGAAGCTAAGCTCAATAAGCGCCGCTGCAAGAGTTTCTTTTAAAGGTGCTGCAAGCTGTCTTTCCCGGTAACCGCGTTTATGCAGGGAGTCGCCTGTTGTATCAAGAGATACCGTGACAGTATCTTTCAGAAGTGCTATTTGAATTTTATATTCGTTTCCGCTCTTTGAAAAACGATCAATTTTATATTTTTTCTTCATTGAGTCTATAACTGCTTTTTCAGAAACAGATTGGCAGGACGGAACAGATGATAAAGTTGATTTTATTGATTTCCCTGTTATAATAAATTTTCCGTCTTTTGGAATATAGTCAGACCATTCTATTGCTTTTACTCCCTGATAGAGTTCTTCAAATGTTTCGGCCTTAAATTTTGAAAGCACAAGATATATTCTGTCGGCACATCGCAGATTTATATTTGTTTTTGGTATTGCTGCGATATTTGCCTTAAATTCAACTGAACCGTCAGAAACGGTGATATCATTGTAGCCAAGGTCGATAAGTTCTCTTTTTACTACGGCTTCAAGTCCGAATGTAGTTGCAGCGGATAAAGTTATATCATTCATATATTTTTCCTTTCATTATGTATCTATCCGCA
>JAFUUG010000209.1 GCA_017483905.1 Bacillota bacterium | reverse complement strand
TTATTATTGGGATATTACAGCTCCAACATATCTTCGACCATTCATAACAAAAACTTCAGATTATGTGAAGCCAGGATTTTTGGTAGTCGATTATTTTCCTCAAATAAATGTATCAGCAAAAGCCGTTGAATACTTTGTAAGTAAAGTTTCAAGTGTAGCTGCAAAACGAAATATTAGACCTTTTTTGCCAATTTTTATTGCTTTAAGTTATACACAAGATGCGTTCAATAAATTAAAGGAGAATAATATTTTGGCAACAACGATAGCAAATCTTTTAGGAAAAGAAAATGAAAAACTCTTATACAATATTATTGATACTTTAAAAGATATGAATAAGAAAATTCTCAAAGATGATAGTATTGAATCAATAAATAAAATCCTAAAAGAAGTTGTAAAGTTTGATGGAAAATTTAATAATTTGAAAGGCTCTTTGTTTGAATTGCTTACCGCTAATGCTATGTTTAAAATACATGGCGGATATGTCGAAATTAATAAAAAATTCTATGAAAAAAATCTTACTCTTGCAGAAGTAGACGTTATGTGTGTTGTTGGAAATTCGGAAATTTTAATTATTGAATGTAAGGCATATAAAAATCTTATAGACGAAAAATTTATTGAGGAATGGAATAACAAAATATCAAAAACTTATAATTGGTTAAGAAAACAAAACGAAAATAATGATAAAAAAATTACATTCGAATATTGGACGACTTCAGATTTTACAGAAGAAGCTCAAAAACTTTTAGCTGAAAAAAGTTCAATAACAAAAAAATATACAATCAATTGGAAAAATCGAAGCGAGATTCTTAATTTCCTTAAAATACATAATTTATCAGAGCAATGTAAAATTTTGAACGAATATTATTAATTGAGATATTATTCTATCTTATTTCGAAATGCTTCTTCAATTGTTTGCCACACAGAACTTTGTAAATTTGATTTAAATCGGAGAAAATCCAATTCTTGTGAAGTTTCAGCATTATTTTTGATAAGTAATTCTGCAGGCGAGGTATGGAGTATTTCTGCCAATTTTATTAAAGTTTTATCACTAACCCAAGTTCTACATCCTTCTATATCATTTATTGTTTGTGCAGAAAGTCCTGCCTCTTCAGCAAGTTTCTCTTGGGTGAAAGAATATAGTTTTCTTTTAGTCTTTATATTCAATGATAGATTTTCTCTTAATTCTGTTTGTGTCATAGTTAAAATTCTACGGTAATAGTGCTGATTGACAACTTGATAATACCGTAATATCATATAACTAATATCAAGTTATAATTGCGACTAATGACAAGGGGGATAAAATGAAAAAATATCTTAGCTTTGCGACAATGTTTTTATTATTTATCACTATGTGTTTTTCTCAAATAACAAATCAATCGGAGTATGAAAAAAATGTACTTGCCTTTAATGCACAGGGAATAAAACTTGGTGATTCATATACAGCATTTAAATCGAAATTTCCTGATGCAATTTTTATATCTTCCAGTAGTGATGATTATCAAAAATGTTATACAGTCTCCTCAATTCCAAATGTAACACTTGCTCTTTTCTATTTTTTTGATAACAAATTATTCGAAATCCGATATGGATATGATGTCTCTCAAGTTAATAAACTTGGAGGTTGGGCTGCAATGGCAGAAAATTTTGTAAAGAAATACGGACGATTCAGTTATGTTGATTCTAAGGATCGGGATGATATTATTTTTAATTGATAAACAAATTATTATTATATAAATAGATATGTTGAATTTAATGTACAACCTAAAATATTACTCTTTATATTTTCAGATACTGATTTATCAGAAAAATTGAGGCAAAAGAAAATGAACAGTATGGATTATGGATTCTAAAATTTATTTTTGATTGCATTTATGAAATAAGAGATTTTGGAAGAAGAAAGGTTTGAAAGGGAAAGAGAAACCTTTGTCGAAAGGTTGCGCTTTCCCTTTTTTTATTTCCACGCCATCTTAAGCGTTCCTTTCCACAATTTTTCAAGTGCAGTATTTATTGTAACTTGGTTCGTCAATCCGTTTTTTTTCAAGCCAAACCAAATTTTCTTTGTCAAAAAGATAAATAATAGACTCGTAGGCTTTAAAATAATATACAATATTGTTTATTATACTTTACATTAACATATATTTATATTATGCTTGTTGTATGAGCAATGAGATTCCAAAAACCTTTGAAAATTCGTTAATTCGCACAGCATGGAACGAACGGGAAGAGGAATGGTATTTTTCTGTTGTGGATGTTGTCGGTGTGCTGACGGATGCTAAAGATTATCAAGTAGCGAGAAACTATTGGAAGGTTTTAAAAAAACGGCTGAAAGATGAAGGTGCTGAACCGGTTACAAATTGTAACCAG
>JAFUUG010000208.1 GCA_017483905.1 Bacillota bacterium | reverse complement strand
TGCCGTCTTTATTTTGTAGAGATTTTACGATGCTTTCTGTAGTATCTTTTGTTACTGAACACAATTTCTCCTCATTGCTATTAAGAAAATTCCCTATAACACGCATCTGCTCACCTAATGTCAAATATTCGGAGGCATATGTATCATATACGTCGTAAAAACCTCTTATTGCACTCTCTGCTCGAAGCTCTTTTGTTTCTTTATTACCAAAATACCTCGGAATTCTATTTAAATTATATTCTCTTTTTCTATTATGCTCATAAGAGAAATCCGAAATTGTTTTAAGTATATTTTTTATTTTTATTTTAGATATAAAACCTACTGTTTTTAAATCTAATCTGTCAATTAAATCATCTATGTCAGTTGATTCATTTATTTGAACTATATAATCCTCCATTTTTTGAGTTGATTCTAAATTCTCCTCAAATCTGTTTTGGCTTTGCGGATAATTTCTTTTTATAAAATCAACTGCATCCGAAACATCAGCATTTTTTAATTTTTTATAAGAAAAATAAGCAATAAATGCTGACATCTTTTCTAAGTCCATATCACCAACATCATTTTTAACAATTTGAATTACATCAATTAATTTAGAAACATCACAATAGCCGTATACTTCCACTAATTTTTCTATAAAACTTAAACTTTCATTTGATATTCTTCCGCTATCATTACGAAGTGCACATGCAATTTCTTCCGGAGTAGAAGAAGTAAGACCTAAAAAATTATCTTTATTATTATTTAAAAATTTGGTTAATACTGCCAATTGCTCTACACGATCGGTACAATCATTTAGACCATATTCCTTATTTTCTATACCATACTTATCTCTTGCACGCTTTGCCGAACAGGATATCATGTATTCTTTTGCATCAGAAATATCGCTCCAGCTTTTATCCAGATTTTTTTTCTCCTGCCAAAGAGCTTTTGAAATATCTACTGCACTTGATAATATATCTTTTGCCTTTGATGATGATACAAATAATTTGCAATTTTGCAACTCATTATTCAATGCTTCGATTTCTTGAAAATGAGTTTCTATATTATGTTTTGTACCTTTTACAAATTCATCTTGTGGCTCGGCACAAAAACTAACAGATTTACTACTCAACCTTTTGGGCAAGAATAATGTATTTTGTGATTTATATGTCTGTTGAGGGTATTGTACGTACATATTGTTCCTTGTCAACGGTATACTTAATTTGTAATATTACAAAAACCCTCAATAATATTTTTTGCTAATATGTATATACACCATTTACATTTTGTAATATTTTGGAACATATTTTTAGTGCATGTTTTTTATAAAAACTATACATTGTGATACTAAAAAGCCCTTCCTTTTGAAAGGAAGGGCAATAATCTTATAAAGAAAAATTATTCTGCGTCATCTTCATCAGTTTTGATTTTATCAACAACCATTTTTGCCATTTCTTTTGCAATAACTTTTTGAGTATCTGGCGGGCAATTTTGAAGCATATTCATTGCGGTTCTCAATGTTGTATCAATATCGTACCAACGTCCTCTGCGATTATCATCAAGCCCTGACCCTACAGCGTTAATAATATCATCTACCGCTTCGTATTTTTCATCCTCAATATTGTGCTCAATGATAATTTTGATTAAATTCAGAGCTACACGAATTTGAGTTTGGTCATCTGTTTCTTCCAAAGTTCTTACCGCTTCTGACAAAACAGGATCTTTGTCATACCAGCGTCTGTGTTGATTTGAGTATTCTTCTTTCATAATTCCTTATCTCCTTTTCCTTTTTACAATCTAATATAAAAATTGAAACTGACAGGCTTTATTTAACCATCACCCATCCTTACTTGCACTCATAAGGGCAGAAACCATTTACCCCTTTTTAAACATTACTCCTTTTGTACCTTTCGGATATTCCCAATCGAGAGATTTTTTCTCGCATGCAATGCGGCAAGCACCACATTCCAAGCAATTCTCATAATTTATAATAAGTTCTTGTTTTTCTTCATTCCATTCATAAACCTTAGCAGGACATATATATGTACAACATCTGCTTTTACACAACTTGCAATCTTCTTGATTTGGATGAAGATGAGATTGTGTATCCGGTGAGTATTTTAGGGTATATAATTTTTTATCTATATTCA
>JAFUUG010000207.1 GCA_017483905.1 Bacillota bacterium | reverse complement strand
TTATTTTTTTAATTATTTTTTTAATTATTTTATTTTTTTTGCAGATCTACAGTATTTTTAAGTTTTTCTCCGATCGTTATGATTCTTTAGGGATCTTCGATCAATACGCCGAAAAACAGTTTCTTATAGAAAAACTAAATCACTCTGAGGGAAGTTTATTTTACAACTTAGCTTTTTTTATGCACATTTATAGTTTTTGTATTTATTTTTTGTTCTCAACCCTATTGTATTTTTGTTAATTATTTGTTATAATTGTTTTTGAAAAACAATCTTAAAACATAAGAAAGGAGATTTTTAATGAAAAAAAGACTTATTTCGGCAATATTGAGTGCAACAATGATCTGTTCATCCGTACTGTCATTCAACACTCCGATATTTGCCGCAGAAAACACTGATAAAAATATAACGACCCAGGCAAACGTAAACGAGCTTCAACCCCTCCGATACGAAAGCACTACCTACAATTACAGAAATACCGAAGATCTTGAAATAGAGAATGAAAACGGTACAGTTATCCTCACATGGCCTGCTGTTGATAAAAAAGGCAATCCCATAAACGCAAATCCGGTTGTCAATGACTGGAATTACGGAATGACCACAGAAGACGAGATCAACGGCTACCCATTGCAGAGCAATACGATGCCTATACAGGGCATGATTGTTGCCGTACCCGGATGGAGTCCCGACGGAACTCATACATCAAATGCAGATGAAAGCAAAGCATTAAGCGGTGATGTTCCTATTTATTACGGTCTGACAGACAAAACCGACAAAGAAGGCTACAAAGTATTGTCAAGTGACAGAAAAAAAGTACTCACTCTCAGTGATGAAGTTGTTGTAGACCCATCTGTTGGCTTTGCAACAGCATATCAGATCGGTGTCAAAAAAGACGGCGACAGCGAATTTACATATCAGGACGGAGTTGTCACCGTATGGCACGCAAAGAAACTTGTAAGACCAGTTGATGCAGACGGCAATAAAATAACCGAAAGAAACAGCACCGCTCAATTTAAAATGAATGATGCTGAGGGAAAGACCGATGAATATGTCGGCTCTCCTGACAGATGCACCACATCTATTTTTATAAACCAGTTTACCGAACCTTTATCTATGGTACTTGAATCCGATACAAAGTACACTATACAGGTAAAAGCCTACAACGTAAAAAAGAGTGGAAATGCTTATACCATATTAGATCCGGATAATCCTTACAGAGTATTTGAAAAGGAATATACTACCGAATCCGTAGCCGAACAGCAGAAAGCATTCCCTACCGTCCGGGGCGGCGGTTCTTATGCACAAGGCGGACGAGGCGGCGATGTCTATGTAGTTACAAACCTTTCCGACAGCGTTTCCGACCCTCAGCCGGGTTCTCTCAGATACGGTCTTGAAAGAAAAGACAGAAAAGACGGCAATAAACTTGCTCCGAGAACCATAGTATTTGCAGTAGGCGGAACAATATTCATCGACCCTGCCGCAACCAAAAACGAAAGAAGATTCACCATACCTTCAAACACGACCGTTGCAGGACAAACAGCACCCGGAAACGGTATCACCATTGCCGGTGCCAGCGGCAAAATAGAGGGTAATGATATAATCGTAAGATATATACGATTCAGACTCGGCGAGGGTTACGATGCTGATGCTGTCACTCCGAGCGGTAAGAATATAGTGATCGATCATTGCAGCATGGGTTGGGGTGTTGACGAAGTATTCTCCCCTAAATCCGTACTCAATACAACGGTACAGTGGTCAATAATATCGGAAGGTCTTTCGATCGTCAATAAAAACGGTATCAAAAATACCGCACCCGAGCTTGCTTCTGCCGAAAATGAAGTAAAACACGGTATGGGCGGTATATGGAACGGTTACGAAACCACATTCCATCATAACCTCCTTGCCAACTGCGGAACGAGAAATCCACGTTTCGAGGGTGCCTTCGATTATAACTATGTAAATTATGCAAATAAACTTGAATACTCAAACAATGTTGTATATAACTGGCAGCATAATTCGGGTTACGGCGGTGACAGAGGAAATGCCCTTGTCAATTTCAGGAATAATTACTATCAGCCGGGTCCCGATACACTTGATAAAGTCATCTCCAGATTTTTTGAGGTTGACGGAACAAGTACAATAAAGAGTTCTTATTACATCGACGGAAACGTAATGATGAATCTTGACGGAACTGTCAACGAAGCTGTCACAAACGATAATACTCTCGGCTTTACCGACCTTGCCGAACAGGGCAAACAGCTTACGCAGCCCGTACAGTTAAAGATCGAATATATACCGGAAGATGCAAAGGGTGCAATGCGAAATGTTGTCGAAAATTCAGGTGCATCCATAAAGAGAGATGCACAGGATGCAAGACTTATAAACGATGTTTTAAATAATACCGGAATAATAATCAATTCCGAAAAAGAAGCAGGCGGATATGATACGGAAGTTTATACTTCCGACATCGTAGACAGCGACAGTGACGGTATGCCTGATGAATGGGAAAGAGAACACAAACTTGATCCAAACGATCCAAGCGATGCGGGACTTATAATAAACATCGAAGACCCCGAAAATGTTTTCCCTGCCGCATACGATAAATATTCAAATATCGAAGCTTACATCAATGAACTTGCAGGAGATTTCAACGGTGTAAATACGAAAAACAATACACTCAATCCATCCGTCAGGATCACAAACGTAAACGAAAACAAAGTGTTCACTCTCGGAAAGACTTATACAATAAATTCCGAAGCATTCGCTTACGCAGACAAAACGATAGACAAAGTTGAATTTTTCATAAATGATGAAAAACTCGGCAACTTTGAAAACGGAGAATATAGCTGGACACCGGATAAAGTCGGCAGATTCATTCTTCTTGCCAAGGCTTACGACAGCGATAATATGCAGACATTCTCAACAGTAATGCCTGTTTATGTCATCAATGAAGAAGTCGTTCCGGACGGATTCACTGCCGAAAGAATAGGAAATGCCCCATTATCCCCTGATGTATCCGCTTATTCGGACGAAAACGGAAAAGTAGTTTTAGATGTTATCGGTTCGGGTCTTATGGGTATCACATCGACCTCGACCTCTTCTGCCGGCGAACCGGATTCTTTCGCTTATGTTTATATCCCAATGACGGGTGATTGCGAATTTTCCGCAAAAGTTAAAGAATATTCAAAGATAGATACTTTCCAGAAAGCAGGTCTTATGCTCAGAGAAAGCCTTGAACCGGATTCCCTCTTTTATATGCCTACCCTCACTCTTCTTAAAGGTGAAAATTATTCGGGCAAGGATGTAGCAGGCAACACCGTAAAAGCAAGAAATATTGTATCTTACGCAAGAAAGTTCGTAAACGGCTCCGTAAGTTTCGATTCAGCCAAGAGATTCGGTCTTGAAGTAAGGTATGTAAATGAAGAAGAAACTCCTGCATGGGTAAAAGTAAAAAAAGAGGGCAAAAAAGTTACTTCAATGGCATCTTCCGACGGAGAAACATGGTATACTCTCGATGAATATGATACAAATATCGAAGGTACCTATTATATTGGATTTGCCGTAGACGGAATACAAAATTCACAGTTAAGAACGACCCTTAATCTTGCCGAATTCAGCAATATAACTTTAAACGGTGAAGATCTCACCGTATCCGATATGCCTGCCAATATCCTTAAAATAGTCCTTGACGGCAAAGGTAAGGAAAGCGATTATATAATTCACTATGATTATGATGACGATAATGTTGTTACCGCAAGAGATGCGGCAATATTAAAACAAACCCGTTACAGTTCCAACTAACACAAATACAGTAAACGACATTTTTAATGTCGTTTACTGTATTATAGCGACCTTGAAGAAAGAGAGCTGAGTTAATTATGAGAGGTAACAGAAGAACGATATTTTCTTTTGTTCTGCTTATTTTGGTAATACTTGTATTGGCAGTTCTTATGGTCAGAAACAGAGCCAATACGATAAATTCATTTACAGAGATCGCAAACAATATATACGTTGTTGACTACAGTGCCGACTATGAGCTTGATGAAGTATTAAGAAGCGGTATTTATTCGGAAGAACAGCTCAACAGCTTTTTATCCGAAAGTATCTATTTCAGTAAACTGATTGCAACAGGTCTGCCGGAGCTTGGCTGTGGTGCGTTTGCGGCAAGGAATTACAATAAACAGACTATTGCCGGAAGAAATGTTGACGGCAAAGATACCGCCGCCATAGTATATAACATCATTCCCAGAAGCGGTTACAGATCAATTGCTGTAGCTACGGCAAACAGTGTCAATATGAGCGGTTCGCAGCTAAGCAAATCAAATTTTTCCGATAAACTCTCTCTTTTGTCGCTTCCCTATCTCGCAATAGACGGTATCAACGAAAAGGGTGTATTTGTTACTCTCGTAAGCACATCATCAAAAAATCACCCCGATATAAAGGAAAGCGATAAAACACCTATCATGCCTGCTGTTGCCATGAGAGCGATACTCGATAAATGTGCCAATGTAGATGAAGCAAAGCTGTTTTTAAGAAAATACGACATGACATTTTCCGACGGAAAATATTACGATATTTTTATCGCAGATAAATCAAATGACAGTGTTCTTGCCGATTATTGCAGCGGAAAGCTTATTTTTCGGGAAACGAACAAAGCCGTTGATAAGCTCACTGCCGATAATAAAGTCAGATATGATTATATGGAAGAAGATTTCCGTAAATCAAGAGGACTTCTATCTGACAGCAGCGGAATGTTTCTCCTTTCAAATCTCAGAAAAGACGAAACTTCCGATATGCCTACAAGATGGTCAACATTATACAATCTGAATGAAAAATGTGTCTATATTTCCACAAACGGTAATTTCAAAAATGCAGCAAAAGTAAAAATGAAAAATAAAAAAGAATCAGACGATCTTATAGTTCCGCAATTTTAAAAAAAAATTTCAACACCTCAGGCTTTGACATAGCATTTCATTAAACCCGGGGTGTTATCTTCATAGGGAGGATATAAAACAATGTATGTAACAAAAACCGACAGTAATACCATACAAATAAGCGGCAGGATAGATACCACCAATGCCAAGGAATTTGAAGAAAAGCTGCTTGAAGCAATAAAGGACACCGATGGAGATCTTTCAATCGATGCAAGTGAACTTGAATACGTTTCAAGTGCAGGTCTGAGAGTTTTCCTTAAAGTAAAAAAAGCCGTAAAAACAGACGTAAATGTTATAAATGTTACACCGGAAGTTTACGATATATTTGAGGTAACAGGCTTTAATTCACTTCTTAATGTAAGCAAGAAAATAAGAGAAGTCAGCATAGAGGGCTGCGAAGTCCTAGGCGAGGGTGCAAACGGTAAAGTCTACAGACTTGATGATGAAACTATAATA
>JAFUUG010000206.1 GCA_017483905.1 Bacillota bacterium | reverse complement strand
GTATCTCCCAAAGATATATCTTCAATTTGCTCTTCCTGTGGAAAAGCAGGAAAAAAACAGAACGAGTTTTTTATATGCGGCAGCTGCGGTGCAAAAACTGACAAATATATAAACGCTGCCCTCAATATAAAGAATAAATATTTATCAAAAGGGAACATCTAAAGATTATTATAATTTTTAGTTCCATATATCCCTAAAGTTTGGTGTAAGCCCCTTCTATAAAGCTTGCCGACCTTTAGGGACACCCCTTAGACTAAATTTTTTGATTTATGTGAATAAACTTTATAAGTTTTATCGATCTATCGAATCACATAAAGAGAAAATTTATATATTTTTTTAAAAACGGCATTATTTGGTTCTTCGGAACTTTGGGTATGCCAAGACCGCTTTAAGCGGAGCGAAGTGGCTTATGCCGCAGACAATATTTGTTCCAATAATTCATATGGTGAAATTAAGTATTGTTCCAACTATCCTTATGATGCAAAACACGAGGTGATTATGTGAATACTAAAGTTTCTGTTATCGTTCCTATTCATAATTCGGAAATGTATTTACAAGATTGCTTAAGATACCTCATAAATCAAACTCTTAAAGAAATTGAGATTATCTGTATAGACGATAATTCGAGTGACGGTTCTGTTGCTATTCTTGGTTCAGCTGTTGCACAATATCCAGATAAAGTTAAGGCATTGAGTCTTAGAAAAAATCGTGGTGCAGGCGGTGCAAGAAATGTCGGTCTTTCAATAGCAAAAGGTGAATATATCGGCTTTGTTGATAGTGATGATACAGTAGATTTAACTATGTTTGAAAAATTATACAACAAAGCAAAAGAAAGCGACTTTGATATAGTTGACTGCGGATACCATAACGAACAAAGAAATACTGACTTTGCTATGGTAACAAATGATATGGAAGGCAATATTAACAGCAAAACAAGAAGTGTACTTTTAAAAAAGATTGGATATGCAGTTACTAAAATTTATAAAAAGGAGCTTTTGAGTGATTTAAGATTCAGAGAGAATGCCATTTATGAAGATTTGGATTTTTTGGCATTAGCTTATATCAAAGCTAAAAAAATAGGTACTGTAAGAGAAATTTTATATAGATATAAGTATTACGAAAATTCATCATCAAATACAGCATATTTTGATGAGATATATTACAATACAAAAAAACTGATTCAGTCTTATGTCAGTATCCTTTCAAGATTCACATTAAAGAAATCGGAGCAGGATGCAATAAAATTTCAAATCATAAGACAATATGGAAGGCTTCTTGAAAATTTTATGATTGCAGACAGAAGCAGCATAGGTGTTGAAATGAAGCATTCTTTGGAAGATTTAAGAAGAATTACAAGAGATAGCATAAAAAATTTTAAAAATAATTTGTTTATTGACGAGATCGGTAATTCTTCAATTATCCTGATGGAAATGAATACTCAAGACCCTAACTTGCTGATAGAGCTAAAAAGTAAATTTGAAAAAGGTGAAGAAAAAAATTTTGTTTACCTCGAAAGAAAGCTTGAGATGCAAGTCAAAAATTTAGGTAGCTTAATTTAAGAAATGGGAGATAAAAATGAAAAGTAGTTCAGAAAACAAAAAAAATAACAAAATTATACTTATAGCAGTTCCGATAGTCGTTATCCTTTTGGGTGTTATAGGTGTACTTGCTTATTTGCTGTTAAATCCGCAAAAGGCACAAGACGAACCTACTGTTGTCGAAGATACCGTAAGGGGCGGAAGAGGTACTGTTGCAACCCCCGAAAACATAGATGAAATTATGGCAAAAAGAAGTGAGCCTATTGAAGATGGCTATTTTGAAACTTCAATGAATGTTGAGTGGAATTTTCCAAACGGAAAATCGGAATCAACAAATGCTTATGTTGCAAATGCCCCTGACAATATACGCAAAATATATTTTGATGTTGTTCTTAAAGATACGAACGAGTTAATATACTCATCTCCATTTATACCCGTTGGCTCATTTATAAAAGGCTTCGCACTTGATAAGGAATTGAGCAAAGGTACATATATTGCCGAATGTCAATATCATCTTGTCGATGATAACGATGAAGAAGTAAGTAACTTTAATGTAAATGTTACTATTACCGTTGAGGAATAGTAATAAGTACCTATTTCGGTTATAATTCAACAATCAACAATGATTATTCAGAAAATTTTATGCTTATGAATACGGCAGACGATCAAGGACGATAAATATTTGTAAGCAAATCTGCAGATCTGTTTAGTTATTAGTGATGTGTTGATTATAATACATATTTTTGACTTTCCGCTTGATATGTTCAAACGGTCTGTTCAGACTTGCCGCTCTCTTATATTCAAGCGGTTTGGAAAAATTTGTGTAAATTTCATACCAATTAAAGGAGGAATTCTTATGAAAAGAAAAATTGCAACATTTTTAAGCGTCGTTATGGTTGGAGCAAGCTTTGCTACAAACGCTGTTTCTGCTGCACCTGTAGATGTGACGGGTAATTCGGGCATTGCTTATGTTGATGAATCGGTCATCAATGTAGTTGTTCCTACAACGAAAGCACTTGATTTCACGGTTGATCCTCAGGGACTTGTTTATTTGGCTGAGACAGGAAAAACAAGTGCGGAAGCTGACGAGCTTGAGGACTACAAAGGAAGAATCGTTGGTACAAAGGCTCTTGTATTTGCCAACAAATCAATCAAGGATGTAACCGTTACTACTGAGTTCAGTGTAACAAAAGGCGATGGTATGCTTGCTGCTTCAGGTAGCGACCTTGATGCTGCAACAGATGATGATTCATCTAAGCTTAATCTTATTTTTATGGCTGTTCCTACGGCAGAGGCTATCTCTTTAGAGTATGCAGATAACGAGGAAAAATCAGATTCTAAGGCTTTAGCAGATATTGATACATTGGATATTTCAAAGGATTTCAAAGCATCCGCAAAGGCAGTTCAGTTTTCAAAAACAGCTGCTACAGTAAAAAATGTACTTCCTGCAGCTGATTTCTCTTACACATACGATGCAGAGGGTAAAGCATATTCATACGAGCTTGATAAGACAGCCGATGTAAAGGCAGCAGGCTATGTAATTTCGGGATTCTGCAATCCGAACGGTAACTTTAAGAATTTTAAAGCTAATGATGTAACTATCAAGGCTTCTTATGACTTTGCTATTGCTACAGAGGCTGAAAGTACAGCTGCCGCAACAAATGAAGACGCATTTGGCGTATTAACTACAGGTGCAACATTTGTTACTGCTCCTAAATCCGTTGTATTCGGTGCTGTAGAGGGTAGCGGTAGTGGTAATCAGCAGACTACTAATCCCGTAGTGGCGGCAGCAGCTGACGGTAGCATTACTATTACAGCACCTTCGGGTAAGACATTTGATGACAGCACATTGACTTTCAAGTATAAGGGTGCAGATGCCAATGTTATGTTATGGAAAAATGGCAAGCCTACTATCAACAGCGATAAAACTGTTTGGACATTGTCCTCAACTACATTAAGCTATGCTGAAAAGACTGATGACTCATATATCTTTAAGCTTAAGTATGCTGATTCGGAAGATGTCGTATCGGTGACATATAAACCTGAAGCATAAAGGTCGCAAAAGGTTTTTCGTGTGCTATAAATATTAGACTTCTTCGGAAACTAAATTTATAATATTTTCCTTATAGCTTAATTGCGTAATTTTATATTTTGGCAATTTTGATTTAAGTCAGTTTCCGAGGAGATCTATTATTGTCGTTGATATGTATAGCAAATAGAATAATTAGCACAGATTTGGCAGTAAGTTTAATAAACATGCTGCCAAATTTTTAAATAAAAAGGTAGGTATAAGATAGATGGACAACGGAAGAGTAAAAAAAGAAATTGTGGATATAGAATATGACAAAGTATATACATTTTATAATAACAGGAAAGCAAAATATGACAGGGATAATCCTTATATATTAACAATGCTTCAGGACAAAAATCCCAATCTTGTAAAAAAAAGAAATACATATGAATGGAACAAATTGCATCCTCTTATGAATATAGATAAAAATTCCAAAATTTTGGATGTTGCGTGCGGTATAGGGCGTTGGTCTGATGCAATAACAGAAGATATTAATGAATATTGCGGTATAGACTTTAGTGAGGAATTGATCAGTATTGCAGTTGAAAGAAACAAAAATTTAAAAAATCGTACATTTTTAGTCGGGAGTGTAAATCATCTTACGCAAATTTTGGAAAATGCAAAAAAAGGTAAATTTGATAAGGTTCTTGTTTTTGGGATATGCGTTTACTTGAACGAAAAGGATATTCGTTCTATGTTTTCGCAAATAGAAAGTATGTGTTGCAAAAATGCCCTTATATGTATTAGAGAACCTGTCGGGATAAATGAAAGATTAACATTAAAAGATTTTTATTCACAGGATCTTGAAGTTGAATATAATTCTATATACAGAACAAGAATAGAGCTTGAAAACATTTTTGATGAAACTTTATTAAAAAAAGGCTTTTCCATAGTAAATGAAGGCTTTTTATTTGAAGATACGGACTTGAACAATAGAAAAGAAACTTCTCAATATTACTATATATTGCAAAGATGAAATACACTAATATTTGGAATTCAAATAAGGAAAAAACATTATGAAAGCATTAATTTTGGCAGCAGGTCAGGGAATTAGACTGGGATCAATAACTAAAAAACTCCCCAAGGCACTGCTTGAAGTTTGCAATACACCACTTTTGAAAAATTCGCTCGATATACTTTGTGAATGTGGTATATACGATATAGGCATAGTTGTCGGATATTTAGCCGATCAAATAAGAAATAAAATAGGTAATTCTTACAAAGGAGCGAGAATAACCTATTTTGAAAATATGAGATATGCCGAAACCAATAATATTGTTTCTCTTTTTTCCGCCGAGAAATTTTGTGACGATAATATGATATTGCTTGAATGTGATTTGCTCTATAATAAAAATATTATCTTGGAATTAATGGAAAGCAAAGCTGAATGCTGTATTGCTGTAAGTCCATTTGATTCTTTGACTATGAACGGAACAATCATTAAAGTAAAAGACAATGGTATTGTCGATTCATTGATATTAGGTGAATGGCAGAACAAAGGTCACGATTACAGCAAATTTTATAAAACGGTAAATATATATTACTTTAATAAAAATTTTATAAATAATAAATATATGCCTTTAATAAAATGGTATGTGGAAAATATGGGCGAAAAAATATACTATGAAAAAGTACTCGGTAGTTTAATATATTACCACGAATGCGAGGTATGTTCTTTAATCGTCAATAAAGATAAATGGCAAGAAATAGATAATGAATCCGATTTGAAATCGGCAGAAAAAAAATACAATGAAATCCTAAATTCCTGAGCCTACTTCAAAAATACATAAGTATTCTTGTGTACGAATTTTATGCTGAATTTTATGGATTATTATAAACTTTTAAAATTATATTTGTAATTATTTAGAATTTTTCTAAAAATCCGCTTACAGCAATATTCAAAATTATCGATAAGCGTATGAAATTTTGAACACTGCCATAAGTTTCTTGATAGCAAAAATATTATGCGAATCTTTAGATGTTACCTTAAGAGATCTCCTCAATTAATAGGCAATATTTGCAATGGGTGAATTATGAAATACAAAATGAAAAAAAATGTGAATATAGTATATCCTACTCAGGAAGAACTAAAAAAATTGCAAAATAATATGCTCGAATTATTGATTGAATTTGACAGAATATGCAGAAAATATAAAATAAGATATTCTATAGACGGAGGAACACTTTTGGGTGCTGTCCGCCATAAAGGTTTTATACCTTGGGATTGTGATATAGATGTTGATATATTGGAAGAAGATTACAAATATTTTAAGGAAGCTTGCAAAAAAGAATTAGACAGTAAAAAATTTTACCTTCAAGACCACTTGACCGATAAAAACTACAGGTGGGCATACGCACGCCTTTTAAGAGAAAATACCGTATATACCCGTGCGGGATATTCGCATATGAATGTAAAGAATGGAGTATTTATCGATATATTTACAATGGAAAATACCCCTGATAATATTTGTATAAGGTATATTTACAAATTTTTTTGTGCTTTAATAAGAAAATTACTTTGGTCAGAAGCAGGGAAAAAAGTACATCCATCTCTTTTTATGCGTGGATTATATAATTTGCTTTCTAAAATAAGTAAAAAAAATATTTTTAAATTTAAAAATATAATATCAAAAATATTTTCAAAGAATCAAAAAAGCATATATATCATGAGCGTTGGCGCACACTACAGCAAATCTTGCCCATTCGGATATAAACGAAGTTTTTTTGATAATCTGAAAGAATATACTTTCGAAAATTACAAATTCTATGGCTATGCTAATTACGATTGGGTACTGAAATCACTGTATGGAGATTATATGAAGCTCCCCTCTGAAGAGGAAAGAAAAGATAATATTCCTTGTGAAGAATTTAAATATACAGAAGCAGAATTTGATTCTCAGGAAAATGAATAGCGAAAATCTCCAAGAATTCCCGTAGCAATCTTGAAGGTTTCCACCAAAGCTTAATATCAACGAAAAAATCCACATCGACATATTCACGGATTTTCGTCAGTACGAGTAAAAATATCGAAATTGATTCGAAAGTTCCTCGTCAATGAGGTATACAAATAATGCTGAAGAATGCTATAGATAGATTGTTTTTAAAGTGAATCAATATTAAATATACGGTGAGTAATATGTATGAAAAAAGATTAAAAGATGTAATTGATATAAGTAATGAAGAGAGACGACAGATTCAGCTCATCCAATTGGAAATTCTTATCGAAATCGACAGAGTATGCCGAAAGAACGAGATTATATATCGTATCGGCGGAGGAACATTGCTTGGTGCGGTTCGCCATAAGGGATTTATTCCTTGGGATCCCGATGCTGATGTAAGTATGGAAAGAAAAGAATATGATAAATTTTTTGAAGCATGTAAAAAAGATCTTGATAAGGAAAAGTTTTTTCTTCAAGAATGGAGAACTGATCCATATTATAGATGGAATTATGCAAGAGTTTTACGCAAGAACACGGTATTTGTTCGTGCAGGACATGAAAAGCTCAAAAGCAAAAACGGTATCTTTGTTGATATACTATGCTCAGATTCTGTTCCTGATCTAAAGATAATGCGTCCTTTACATTGCTTTTCGTGCTTTGCAATAAGAAAAATATTATGGTCTGAGATTGGAAAAGATTTAGCCGACACGGTGTTTCGGCGTACAATGTACAAATTATTATCATTTATACCAAGGGATTCTGTATTTAAATTTCGTGATTGGGTAATAGCTCAAATAAAAAACGAACCAAGTGAGTTATATAGAAATATGGCACATAAGGTTTCTCCAAAAAGCCCATCAAAATGGGGCTATCCTTGGAATAACGACAAAGAGACATTTTTTAAGGTGCGCAGTGGAGAACTTCCGTATAATTATACTCTTACGGAATTAGAATTTGAAGGTTATATGTTCTATGCATCTAAGGATTACGAAAATTCGCTGAGAAATTCATACGGAGATTATATGAAACTGCCACAAAAAGAAGAAAGAGTGAGCCATATACCTTGTTCCAAGATCAAGTTAATAATCCCAAATGTAAAAAACTATGATGAGCTCATTAAAAAAATTTACAACCCCGAAAACGACAAATCCTAAAAAATCGAAAAAAATTGTATCCAATAAATTTAGCAGACCTTTTGATATTTTTTAATATCAAATAAGAATGCTACAAATGGATATTTTTTAAAGGGAAATTAGTATAAAAAGGATGGAATGAGTTATGCTTGATAATGAAGTATATAATAAAGATATTTTTGAAACGGTAAAAAGAAATATTGACATACTGAAAGAATTTAATGATGCAAGTATCCTTATCACAGGAAGTACAGGATTTATAGGGTCTTTTTTGGTGAATATATTTATCCTGTTTAATATTCATTACAATGGAAGGATCAAAATAATAGCAGTTTTGAGAAATATAGAAAAAGCAAAAAAGCTCTTCCTTGATGTTAATACTGTAGTAATCATTAACGAAAATATAGAAAATATTAATGTGAATAATGAAAAATATGATATAGATTATATTTTTCATTGTGCAAGCCCGACAAGTTCAAAATATTTTGTTACCAATCCTGTTGAGACACTGCATACTGCATATATTGGTACAAAGAATATACTTGATATAGCATTGAGATCGAAAGTCAAAAGTATGATCTTTCTCTCCTCTCTTGAGGTATACGGTGCTTTTCCCGAAGAAAAAGATAAAATAAGTGAAAATGACTATGGAATAATAAACATCGACAATATCAGAAACAGTTATTCGGAAGGCAAGAGAATCGCCGAATGCTTATGCTACTCTTATGCACACGAATATTATGTGCCC
This sequence comes from Bacillota bacterium, assembly GCA_017483905.1. Classification (GTDB taxonomy): domain Bacteria; phylum Bacillota; class Clostridia; order Lachnospirales; family CAG-274; genus RGIG4831. The sequence goes on along the minus strand of JAFUUG010000206.1, from coordinate 4,891 downwards.
ATAAAAATAGGACGGCTAACGCAGATAATGGGCAGTGGGATAGAGTATAGCGACAATCGTGTTTTTGCAGAATTTGCAAGAAATGTTGTTGAAAATAACAATATAATTCTCCATACAAACGGCAATACCAAACGCAATTATTGTTATATAAGTGATGCGGTAACAGCCATTATGATAATTGCATTAAAAGGAAATATCGGAGAAGCATATAATATCGCTAACAAGGATAATTATATATCTATCAAAAAATTAGCCGAGCGTTTTGTGGATTTGTATAAGGACAATGATTTATCTGTTAATTATGATATTAAAGATCCGATAGACTTTGGATACAATCCCGAGATAAAAATTAATTTGGACGCAGAAAAATTGGAACTGCTAAATTGGAAAGCAGAAGTCAGTTTGGATGATATGATCATCCGAACAATAAATTATATGAAAAATGCGAAAAAAACATATAAGATTCAGTATCGCTAAAAGCTATTCAAGGTCGGTGATTTATTTTGAGAATTAAAATAAAAAACAGAGTAAAACAACTTATTGAAACAATGGTTGATGCGTTCACATATTTAAAAACTAATAACAATAATAAAGTAAGAACAAATTGCCTAATAGGACTTGATTCATCTAAAAGTGCATTAAAAGATGAACTTTCATCAGAAAACTATAAAAAATATGAGAATGCTTTTACTAATATATTTGATGCAACAGCTTTGTCGGATTTTGATCGTGCTGTTGATATGGCAAAAAAAATAATCTCATTTTTGGATAATGAGGAAGCAAAATTCGAAATAGTTTTTTTGCCTTACAATTCATCAATGTGGGATTCTATGGAAAGTATTTATTTGGCAGCCAAAGATGATATAATGTGCAATGCTGTAGTTATCCCCATTCCGTATTTTGACAGAAATGATAATGGTGAATTTGGCAAAATGCATTATGAAGGCAATCAATTTCCCGATTATGTTCCCATAACAGACTACAGAGAATATGATTTTCAAATAAAAAGACCCGATGTTATCTATATACACAATCCCTTTGACCAATATAATATCGTGACATCTGTGCATCCTTTTTTCTACTCTAAAAATTTGAGAAATTTTACAGATATGCTTGTTTATGTACCATATTTTATATGTGGCTCGTATTCAAATTTAGAGGCTTTTGCCTCAAAACACTGCAATGAAGCATTGAATAACATAAATTATTTTATTGCACAATCAAAATATCATGGTGAGCTTCTTGAAAAGATAGGTTACCCCAAAAACAGAATAAAGGCACTTGGTTCACCTAAAATTGATAAAATAGTCAATACGATCGATTACGATATTCCACAAAGTTGGAAGAAAAAAATAGGCAACAAAAAGGTTGTCATCCTCAACAGTAGCATAGGTTCTTTGTTATCTGAAGAAAAATATCTCGAAAAATTAGAAAATAGAATTGAAAGTATTATTGCATTTAAGGAAATTATTTTGATATGGCGTCCACATCCGTTATTAGAAGCTACGATTAACTCTATGCGTACAGTTTTTAAAGATAAATATAGTTTGATAATGCACAAATGTAAAAATAGTGATAGGATAATTGTTGATAATCTACCCGATACAATGGCATCGACATACATATCTGACGGAATGATAAGTGATATAAGCTCATGGATGCGGCAATATGTAGCAACAGGAAAACCTATTTTAATGTTGAACGGAAAAAGTAATTTCCGTGATACTTACTTATGTGTATTCGATCATTTTTCTAATTATTTTATAAGAGATGGCTTTACAATAGAAAAATTTTGTGAAGATGTAATATTAAATAACAATGACACTAAAAAAGCGGAACGCAAAAAATATCTTGAATCATCAGTAAACGACTTAAGTGGAAATGTTGGAAGAAATATTCATTTAAATATTATCGCTGAAATCAATAAATAAGTATCATTACACAGGATGTCAATAAAAAACTGAATTTTAGAAGTTTGCGAGAAGCCCTAAAAATCACGGTAAAAATTTTATTTTCAAGAATCATTGATGATTTTTAGAGTTATTCACAAAAAAATTGATCAAGCTTTAATGCTGTTGTTTTCAAAGGAGAGAGATATATAAATGATAACAGCTCTTATTTTTGCCGGCGGTACGGGAATGAGAATGAATAGCAAGTCAAGACCAAAACAATTTCTTGAGTTGCACGGCAAAGCAATTATAATACATACATTAGAATTTTTTGAGGAACACGATGAAATAGATAATATAGCAGTTGTATGCCTTGAGAGTTGGATGGAGCATTTAAAACATATTATAAAAAGAAATGGCTTTGAAAAAATAAAATGGTATATAAATGGTTCAAAAACAGGTCAAGGGTCTATATATAACGGTTTAAAAACAATTTATCAATATTCAGAAAATCCAAGTGAAGATATAGTTTTAATACATGACGGAGTACGCCCTTTGATAACTTCGGAACTCATAAGCACTTGCATAAATTCCGTAAAGAAGAACGGGAATGCAATTACCGTAACACCAGTTAAGGAAACGATAGTTACAGTTGAAGAAAATACCGTTATTTCAACAACCCCAAGAGAAATAACAAAAATTGCAAAAGCACCACAATGTTTTTATTTGGAGGATATAATGAAAATACATAATAAGGCATTATCAGATGGCATAATAAGCAGTACGGATTCAGCTTCTTTAATGCTTAAGTACAACAAAACTCTTTATACTGTTGATGGACCTGCCGAAAACATAAAAATTACAACACCTTTAGATTACTATATATTCAGAGCTATATATGAAGCAAGAGAAAATTCACAAATCTTGGGATATTGATACAAAAGAACCTCTAAAAATCGGTGTAAACTTTAAACTTTAGGAGGTAATCCTATGAAAAAACTTAAAAGAAAAATGTGTATTTTACTGGCTGCCGCAGTCACGCTATCGTGTAGCAACTTAGCACTCGCACAAGACGAATATGCTGAGTCAATTCCTCAAATTACTGTTGCCGACGAACAAATAACAAAAGACGATCATAACGATATACTGAATGTTCGTATTCCTTGTGATATTTCTTTTAAAATAACACTTTTAGAAGGAACAGACACAGGCTGGGTATCTTCCGATGATTTTACATTGGAGAATTGTGGCAGCAATAATGTTATCGTTAAGTTTGAATCGGTATATTACAAATTTAAGGATAATGACGATTTTATTTCTGTCGAGAGTGAAGAAGCCGTTAAGAGTATAACCGACAAAAAGGCATTTTTTATGAAAATGATTTGTGACGGTGCAGTAAACAGGGAAGAATACATAATCAACGATATTATATCGGATTCTGATGAAGATGTAGAATTTCTTTTAAAATCTCCCGATAATATCAACGGTGAAAATGCAGATGTAAAAAGCATACCCAAAAACAAGGGAGTATTTCGTTTTTCGGGAGCAGCCAATCCGTTATCAGATATAAGGTGGAAAGATAAGGATGTTACCGTACAGATCAATTTTGGTATATATAATGCCGATACAAGAGAATTTATTGAAGAAAAGAAGGTCATTGCCGATATAAACGAGAATAAAGAAACATCTGCCGAAACTCAAGAAAACACTTTCGACTCATTTACCGAAGCTTCGACAGAAGCTCCAACAGAAATGAGTACGGAAGAAATAACCGAAACAGCAGAAGAAACAATACTTCAAAAAGAAACCGAGCCGCAAAAAAAACAAATCGAAGCCGTTACCGAACACACTACGATCGGTGAATTGCCAAACAATCCAGATACCGCTTCATTATCTCGTGTAAGTGGCGGTTCAAACTCCGATAAATCTGCCAGTTCTGCGGCAATAGAAATAGATACTGTTGAAACAGCGAATGACAGCAATAATCTCTTGCCTACAAAACAAACAAACAGTCAATCGTCAGGCGGAGGTAGTTCAAACGATAAATCTACATCACCTTCGGCAATAGATATCCAAACAGATACAGTCATTTCGGATACAGCTATCCAAATCTCAACCGAAGAGATAACCGAAATAACCACAGAAATTGAAACCACTACGGAAACAACTACTGTTTCGAGTGGCAATACAGAAACAGAAACTTCTATTGATGATTTTATAAGCGATGCAGCTATAAATATCTCCGATGATGTTTTATCATCCTCCGCTATAGAAGCCGAGAAGCCTATTTCTTCGGATGATTCGACCTTTGATGATACCAATATAAATTCAAATACGGATATTCTCTTGAATGATTCTAAGAAAAAGAAATCCGCAAAAAAATCTTAATACTTTCAACAGCCCCGATTATCCATTGATAATTATAGGGGCTGTTTTGCAGTATGAAATTTCTTGATTATAAAATCATTAAATACTCAAGTTTACAACACTTTTCTTGTTTGTATTTTCGCCTTTTTCAATCACATTGTTTAGGATTTTGTCCGCATTTTCTTTGATATTTTGATATGTAGAGAGCTTATTCTTTGTCTTTTCTTGCCTTATAGAAATATCATCTATTTGATTTTCTATTCTTGATATTTCATTGTTGAGGTCTGTGGCTTTCGGTAAAGAACCGTCGGGAAGTTTGGACTTGTTCATTATCTCAACGGCTGTATTATATTTGCGTATATCATCGCCGTTTCTGATTTTGAATAATTCACTGTCCGTTATGTTGCCTATCGCCTTATATTGCTGATATAAAGGTTTCAATCTCCAGTAGGTGCGAATAGCGTTTATAACTTCTTTCTTTTCGGCTATTCTCGACTTTAGGAGAGCAACATTCTTATTTGCTATATCGACTTGCTTTTGCTGTTTCTCGATAAGTAAAACAAGCTCGTCATAACTTGAAATTCCCTCTTTACTCAAAAGATTCAGCATTTTAATTTCTATGTTTACATCTCTTG
>JAFUUG010000205.1 GCA_017483905.1 Bacillota bacterium | reverse complement strand
GAAGATACCGGATAGCGTGACGAGTATCGGCAGTTCTGCATTTGAAAATTGCAGTGGATTAGACGGAAAACTGACTATAGGAAACAGCGTGACGAGTATCGGCGATAAAGTATTTAGTGGTTGCAGTGGCTTGACGGGAGAGTTGAAGATACCGGATAGCGTGACGAGTATTGGCGATGTTGCATTTAGGGGTTGTAGTGGCTTGACAAGCGTAAAAATACCGGATGGAATACAAGAAATAAAATATTTAACATTTGCTTACTGTGATAATTTGAAAAGTGTATATATTCCTAAAAGTGTAATAAAAATAAATTGTGGTTTTGATTACGACTCATCACTACACGACGTATATTATTCCGGCACTAAAGAGGACTGGGGTAATATTTCAATAAATGCTTACACAAACATCCTGAAAAATGTGATAATCCACTGCACAGACGGAACTATTCCCGATACGGCAGAAGAATCATCTACAGAAACTACGACAGAAGCGACTACCGAAGCTGCGACAGAAGCAACTACCGGCGATGTCATAGACGGAGATGCCATACACATAATAGATTATGATACAGGCGAGGCTGTAGCAGGGGCAGTGCTTGAGATGAACGGACTGACGGCGGTATCGAATGAAGAGGGATATGCTTTATTTAAGGACTGTGATTACGGAGTATATAAACTTTCCATAAGGGCAGAGGGGTATATTGAGTATAATAAGGAATTTGCATTTGAAGAGAATCTTTCAAAAGAAGTAATTCTTGTAAAAGATGACGGAAGGAGCAGAATAAATCAACTTGAACTTCGTGATGATAATGACGAATTGATTGCAGATCTTTTACAAAGAGGATATGTGTTTATCTCTGATGAAGCCGATGAATTAAATGTGTTAGATGTATCAGTGAAGAAAAGTATGGATAGTTCGCATTTAACTATAGTATTTGCTGATATGATGGCACATGCAAAGACTTATTTTGTTCAGCTTAATCAGAAGATAGATGATAATACGCAGCTTATCATGAATATTCCATCTTCAGAATTGAATGATAGCAACGGTTTATATAAATTAAAGGTAGAAGATAAAGATAATATGCAGCTTAAAAATGCAAAATTTACTATTCCTACAGAACTCATGAAGAATAAAATCTACATCGCAAAAATGAATGAAAAGGGTAATAGAGAACTGTACGGAAAATCACCAATGGTATCGACGGGCGGAACTGCTGCTTTTGATCTATCCGGAAATAGTGGTAATATTGCGATAAGTATATATTATAAGAATGGTAAGAGCTGGGAAACTAAGGCTTCGCTGAAAAGTCAGATCCCGATAAGAGAAGTAAAAGCAGAAGCTCTTGAATTTGATTTTATGTCTAAAAATAGTTTCAACACGGATTCAAACGATAAAAAAGAAGGTGTTTCTCCTTTATCTTATTTGTTGAGTTACGATTTTGGAATAAGTGACGGAAAAAATGCCACGGTTGTTCGTCCGACGGTCGGAAGCTTTATGTCGAAAGATGGAAAAAGCAAATATTATTTTTGCAGTGGGAATATAGATGATAAAGATATTCTGAAGTCAGACGAGAAAGACTATGATAATTTATTGGAAGATATTCAGAGTGGTCGGTTGTCATCAGGTAATTACGATGGAGTATCATTCGATATAGGTAAAACATCGGGTGCAAGTATTGGAGTCGGTGGAAAAATCGGAATAATTGGCTTATATGATATCGATTTGAATGAGTTGAAGATCAATAATGATAAATCAGCAATGGGTTTCAATGCAGATATAAATGTTGGTGCCAATTTTGGAACGGATAATATTACCGGAGCAAATGATACCCAAAATTTCTCTGAAGAAAACATAATTAATTTTCCTAATATTTGTTTAGCCGGAGTAAAATTAGGTGTACGTTCAGGAATCGGCGGTGGTATAAGTAAAAAAGGAAATAAAGTTACACTACGATCGCTTAATCCGATGATAATGCCTTCTCAAACAATATATGCAAATATGAAAGTAGGAGAATTTTCAAATATAATTATGGACAATATCCCGTGGCTTGAATCGGGAAAAAACGGAGCTACTTACTTTTCGGTATCAGCTGATTATACGGCAATAGAAGATACATTGACACAATATTCACCTGATAATGATAAGAAAATTTGGCAGGAAATACTTGAAAGCTACGATATAAAGTTTGGTAATGTAGTAATAGAAGGCGAAGAAAAACTTAATGTTCTTGACTCTATATGCGATATGTTTTCTGAAATGAGCGATATAGCTACAGGTGTGCCTTACAAACCTAAAGCATCTGAAACAGATTATAAAATATATGATAATATAGATTATTTAAATTGCGGAAGAAAAAGTGTGCTTTCGCAAAAAATAAAAAAATTATCAGATAAGACGGACTCAGAATATGTTCCAAGGGCATATTTAAAAAATACAACTGCATGGAACGGCGGAAGCGAAATAAATGTTTTATCTGAATCAGACAAAGCTATAATGAATCAGACTATGCAATCAAGCGTATACAGTGACAGCAAAATACAGATTGCTGCCAATGACAATAAAAAAATGATAGTATTTCTTTCAGATAATCCAGAGCGAGAATATGAACACAGACAAATGCTTATGTACTCTGTTCTTAACGGTAATGTATGGAGTGAACCAAAGGCGGTATTGGATGACGGTACAGCTGACTATTATCCGAAACTGAAAGAAATAGGAGGAAAACTGTATGTCACATGGCAGAACAGAACCGAAAAACAACCGATACAAAATGAAAGCAATGATATTATTCCTATAAAAGAAGCGGAGATATATATTGGTTGCTATGATGCTGTCAATGATAAATTTGACTGCATTAAGGTTACAGAAAAATCAAATGAAAATTTCTTACCTTGCATAACAGGAATTGATGATAAAGTTATAATAGCATATTATAGCAATACTGATGGAAACTTTAAATGCAGTACAGGGGAAAATTCAATAAAATATAAGACTTTACAAAATGGTGCATTAAGTGATGAACAGGTCGCAGCAAACTTTGGAGATAAGATGCTTTTAGCTTTTAGTGTAGGTTATCTTGAAGGAAAAGAGACATTTGCTTACATTGTAAAGGAAAATGACAAAAATAATCTTTACTGTGTATCTAATGATAAAACCGTACTTATAGAAAGCGACATAAGGATAGTTGTTCCACCTGTGTTCGAAAATCTTGGAAATAAAAAAGCTTTATTCTGGGAAAATGGTGGAAATATTCATTATGTGACGGGAACAAGTGATACTGTTAAGTCAGTTGGCGATATAACTATATTCCCTAATTTCTGCATAACATCAGATATTGACGGAAATACTGCTATACTCTTTAATCAGGTTGATTATAATATTGAAAATGAAAAAGGATACGCCATATACTACAATCCGAAAGAAGATAAATGGAGTATGCCACAGATGATTGCAAGCAACGATGAAGATATCGTTGATATTAATGCTATATTTGAAGATGGTAAAATTATGTCTGTATATAAATCGTATGATTTTGATAACCGAGATGAAAATGGAGATGCAACTGTGAGCATAAATTATGGTATAGCTCATAAAGGTTATGATGTAAAAGTTCTTTCGGCAACGGATAACGAAGGTGGTTTTATACCGGGTGAAGATTTCACATCAGTAGTTGATATATTCAATAACGGCTCGGAAAAGATAAACAGTGTGAATGTAAAAGTACTTAAAGGTGAGGAAGTCATATTCTCCGAAACACAAACAGCAGCTATTGAACCAAACAGCAGAGATACTATAAAAGTTACATTCCCTACGGATAAGGAAATAAACAATACGGTATATACGATCGTTGTTCAGAGTTCCGAGGGTGAGGAAATAGATACTACAAACGATTCGGCAGATATAACGATCGGAAGTCCTAATCTGAAAGTACATAACATAGTATTCAATACACCGGGGAAAAAATATATTAATAATAATGTGTTTAATTCCTCAAATACACCTATGAACGCTGTATTAAAGATATATAAGCACGAAGTTGCGGAGGAGAATCTTGTTTATACGCAGGATCTCGGAGTAATAGAAGGAGATTCAAGCATACAGCTCAATTATAATATTTCCGATGAAGAATTAAAGGATGAACAAGGTGCTTTGACATATATTACTGTAGTTGAATCCGATACGGAAGAAAAAGTATTGGTCGATAACACCGATTCTGATATTTTATTCTTATCTGAAGAAGAATTTGAGGAAGAGAATATTGAAAATCCTGATTCATTGATAAGTATAACATCTGAAAGCGGAAATTACGAGATCAACGAAAATAATGGAACACTTAAATTTAATTACACTATCAATGATGAAAAATTCAAAGACAGAAAAGTTGTATGGAGTATTGACAATACAGAGGGAAAGGCTGTTATAAGTGAAGATGGTGTCGTAAGGGCTTTATCAGACGGAGAAATCATTGTAAAAGCTGAACTTGAATCAAGACCTGATGTGTTTTCACAAGTTACTGTTACGATAAGTAATCAGGATAAAAATGTGAAGAAAGGTGATGCAAATACAGATTGGACTGTAAATACTGATGATTCGGCGGAAGTTATGAAAAAAGTGCTTGATAATGAGTATATTATGCCGATAGAAATAAAGGATAAACCATATTCGGATATGTATTATCTCGATATGGATGATGACGGAATACTGACGGCTAATGATGCGGCTGAGATAGCACGAATGAATGACAATGAAGAATCTTCTGATAAATAATAATGCAAATATAATTTTTCTGAATTTATATTGAAATACAGGGCGGTGTCATAATGCAGATGATACCGCCCTGTTTTCAAAAAAATATTATTTGAAGCAAATGTTATTGAAAATAGCTGAAAACTCTGTTATTATTGTAAGTAATTAAAGCAAAAATATGCTGAGGTGATAGATTGTATGGATAGAATATTTAATGTAACGGGGGCTTGCAATCCTAAAAGACACTATATGGTCGATTTGACTTCAAGGCTTGAAGAAATCAGGAAAATGATAGACAGAGGGGATTACTTTGCCATAAACAAAGGCAGACAGTACGGGAAGACAACAATTTTGCAGGCGGTAACAAAATATCTAAAGAATGACTATGTTGTGATAAATATGGACTTTCAAAGACTTGACAGTACGGCGTTTGAAAGTATACAAGCATTTGTAAGTGCTTTTACGACGGAATTATTGTATTATACCGAGAATATACCGAAAGAAATTTCGGATAAACTGAATACTTTTATAGATGGAACTGCACGAATCAATTCTTTGCAAAATATGTTTTTGTCATTAAATATGTGGTGCAGGAAATCCGACAAACCGATCGTACTTATTGTTGATGAGGTTGATGGTGCAAGTAACAATCAGGTGTTTCTTGATTTTTTGGCACAACTTCGGGCAGG
>JAFUUG010000204.1 GCA_017483905.1 Bacillota bacterium | reverse complement strand
TTAAGTCAGGGACAGCGACAGCTTCTTGCAATAGCAAGGGCGGCTGTAGCAGATCCTCCCGTTCTTATCCTTGATGAAGCCACAAGCTCCATAGACACGAGAACGGAACGCCTTATCGAAAAGGGTATGGATAGTCTTATGCAGGGCAGAACAGTCTTTGTAATTGCACATAGACTTTCCACCGTCAGAAATTCCAATGCTATAATGGTGCTTGAAAACGGCGAGATAATCGAAAGAGGCGACCATAACGAACTCATCGACCGAAAAGGAAAATATTATCAGCTTTATACAGGTATGTTTGAACTTTCATAAAAATAATCCCCCGTAAAATCGGGGGATTATTTTTTATTCTCCTGCTTTGAAATTATAAACAGGTTTTATCCTCTTGACTATTTCCGCCGTAGGTTCAATATTTTTAACAATATCGCTCATATCATTAATTTCATTTTCTATTCCTTGAATTTTATATCTTTTATTGTAAGCTGAAGATTTTCTCTCACGTTATACGAATTTATCCCCACCGTATAAACAATATCCACCCTTTCGTCTATCCTGTATATCGTTCCGTTTTTTATCTTCTCAAATTTTTCCTCTCCGTATCTTTTCGTAAGTTCCTCTCTGACTTTCTCATATCCCCCAAAATATATCGACTGTAATTTTATCCCATCTCTGTCTGAAAAACGCATCTGTATACATTTTTTTTCTTTTCCGACAAATCTTATATTCTCTATACTTATATCGTTGCTTTGCAATAAACATTTCGGATTTCCTTCTCCGTATGGCTGTATAGTATCTAATTCACCGACAAGCTTATAGCTTATATCGGAAAATTTTATCACCTTATCCACATATATTTTTTCCGTAAGTTCATCATCTGTCAGTTTACATCTTTCATTCAGCATTTTCCGCAATATTTCGATATTTTCTTTTTCTATCGACAATCCTGCCGCCATGTAATGCCCTCCGAATTTAATGAATAATTCTTTCACTCCCAGCAGTTCTTCAAACAGATTATATCCCGGTATACTTCTTCCCGACCCCTTATAACATTCCTCTCCTTTTGTCAGTACTATCGTCGGTCTGTAGAAAGTATCTTTTATTCTTCCCGCCGCTATTCCGATAACAGCTTCCTTCGCATCATCATCTTCCGCCACTATTACTTTATCATTGTTGTAATTATTTTCGATTATATTTTGCATTATCCTGTTTTTTGCCGTTTCCGTCTGATTTTTTCTCTCATCATTCATACTTACGAGCTTTGATGCTTTTTCATTTATTTCACCCTCATCATCCGATACAAATAATTCCACCGCCGTCATTGCGCTGTCAAGTCTTCCCGGTGCATTTATGCAAGGAGCTATCCTGAAACCTACTATTTGCTCATCTATTACAGCTCTTTTCAGTTCAAGCATATCTATCAATGTGTCAAGACCTTTATTAAGTCCCACTCTGTTTCTTATCAGCTTGAATCCGTTTCTTGCGACTATCCTGTTATCCTCTTTAAGCGGTACTACATCGCTCATGGTAGCTATCATTGCAAACACAAGTAATTCCGCCTCATTAGGCAGCTTTACTCCCATATGATCATAGAATTCCCTCATAAATATATAACTTAGTCCGCCTGCACACATTTCATTAAATGCAAATTCGCATTCCTCTTGTTTTGCATCTATTATTGCATCGGCATCGGGCAGAATATCTATCTTTGCATTTCTTTCTTTTTTAAACAAAGGCTCATGGTGGTCAAGCACTATACACTTCATTCCGAGTTCTTTGATTCTTCTTATCTCTGATATTGCCGATATCCCGTTATCACAAGTAAATATAAGGTCACATTCCTTTTCCGCTATTTTTTCCACATTCTTTACAGTAAGACCGTACCCGTCTTTTTTTCTGTCCGGTATAAAATATATGACATCAGCCCCAAGATATTTAAGACCCTTATAAAGTATAGTGGTACTGCATACACCGTCAACATCATAATCACCGTATATACATATTTTCTCTCTTTTTTCGATCGAATCTTTCAGTATCTTCATAGCCTTTCCTATATCCTTTAATTTTTTCGCATCGGAAAAGCTCCTTATATTCGGTGATAAATACGACCTCATTTCATTTTCACTCTTTATACCTCTGTTTCGCAGTACCGTAAAGAATATCTCACCAAATCCCGTATCTTTCATTGCTTTTTTGTACATTTCATCAAATTCTCCGCCCTCATCGAGCAATACCCATTGTGCCATATTTCACCTCTTTTTATACTTGTGAACCGAAAACGATTCTTTCACTAAATGGGGTGTGAAAATTTTATTTTCCACACCCCATTTTTTCAGTCAATTATTTCTTTTTGTCTTTAACATTTGAGAATAAATACCACATTGAACCTGCAAGACATATTGATGAATACGTACCGCATACGATACCTATTATTATCGGAAGAACGAATTCCCTTACAGAATCAACACCGAATATATAAAGTGCAATAACTGTAAAGAGAGTAGTCAGCGATGTAAATATAGACCTTGTCATCGTCTGAGTTACACTTGTATTAACAAGTTTATCCGTTTCATTTCTTGCAAATCTCTTTCTTCCCTCTCTTATCCTGTCAAATATAACTATAGTCGCATTTATCGAATAACCAAGTATTGTAAGAATAGCTGCTATAAATGAAGTATTGAGCGATATTCTCAGCAATGCATAGCTTCCTATAACTATCAGCGCATCGTGAACAAGTGCAAGTATAGCACTTCCGCCTGTCTTGAGATCTCTGAATCGTATAGATATATATATGAGCATAGCCACGCAAGCTATGGCTGTTGAAACAAATGAATTTCTTTGCATCTCACCGCTTATTGTACCGGATACCTCTGTTATGCTTATATTCTGCTTTTCTATCTCATATTTTTCACATAAAGCATCTATGACTTTTGCCCTTTCCTCCTCTGATAATGAAGATGTCTTGATGACCACATTCGTTCCGTTATCTCCGACTTTCTGTATCTGAGGAGTCGTAACTGCTGTATTCTCCGTTATAATAGCCTGTATATCACTGTTTTCAAAGTCTTTACCTATCGTAGCTTCTATGGAAGTTCCGCCTGTGAACTGTGTATCATAATTGAATGCACCTTTACCCATAGATTTATTTGCAACCATAGTTCCAAGACCAACAAGAATCAGTAAAGCAGATATAATAAAGTATATCTTTCTGTATTTTACGAATTCTATTACTTTCTTCTTCTCGCCCTCTTCTCTCTTCTTTACGCCGTAAAGAGAAAGGCTTGTAAGACCAATACCCGAAAAACCTTTCATGATAAGTCTTGTTATTACTATAGCTGTAAACATGGATATAATTATACCCATCATAAGTGTTTCGGCAAATCCTCTTATAGGACCTGTACCATACCAGTAAAGCACACAGCACGCAATAAGTGTTGTTATATTACCGTCAAGTATAGCAGATAATGCTTTCGAGAAACCGTTCTGTATAGAAAGTCTGAATGTCTTTCCTGCCGCAAGTTCCTCTTTTATTCTTTCAAATATGATGACGTTCGCATCCACCGCCATACCTACAGAAAGTATGATACCTGCAATACCCGGAAGCGTAAGCGTTACGTTAAATAAGCTCATCACTATAAGATCAAGACAGATATATATAGCAAGTGCCCAGTCAGCCGCAAGACCCGCAAGTCTGTAGTATAACAGCATGAAAAGCATTACAAGTCCGATACCTACCATACCGCCGTAGATACTTGTCTTTAATGAGTTATCACCAAGTCTTGCACCAACGCTGTTCATTTCAAGAGGTTCAAGATCAAATGGAAGTGAACCGGCTCTGATAAGTGCTGCAAGTTCTTCCGCTTCTTCCACAGTGAAATTTCCCGTTATTATGGCATTTCCGTCTGTAATTGCCGCATTTACCGTAGGTGCACTGATAGTTCTTCCGTCAAGAACTATATTTATTACTTTTCCGATATTATTAGCCGTAGCCTCTGCAAAGGCCTGTTTACCTTTTTCGTTGAATTCAAGTGAAACGACTATGCTTGTAGGTCCTCCCTGACTCTCCTGATGTGTCATTTTCTTTGCATCTACTACATCAGCACCGTCAACAAGTGTATTACCGTTTTCATCTGTAAAATAGAGTTTAGCAGTCTGTCCTATTTCTTCAACAGCCGTAGCCGCATCTTCAACTCCCGGTATCTCCACTCTTATTCTTTTCTGTCCTTCTTTTGAAACTTCCGTCTCGGACCAGCCTTTTCTGTCAAGACGCTTCTGTATCATAGAAACAGCCGAATCCATTTCGTCGCCTGTAGGTTCGCTTCCATCTTCTTTCTTAGCCTCGTATACGATGTATACACCGCCGCTGAGGTCAAGACCCTGTTTGATATTATTTATACCGAGTTTATTTTTCTCGCCTATCTCAAATTCATTGAGTCCATACATTGTAACAACGGTTTCGGCATCAAAGAATCCCGGATAAGACATCTTTAATGAATCTGTACCTTCTACAGTTATTGCCGCCGATGTAACCCCCTGATCATCAAGTGATTTTTTTACGGTAGTGCTTGCATTACCGAGTTCAGCTGTCGTAATACCTTCTTTGCCCGACTTGAATATCAGTGTAAGGTTTCCGTCTTTATCAAAACTGCTCTCAGATACCTCAAAAGCAAATGTATTATCCTCGCCGAGAGCCTGATTTACGACCTGTAAAAAAGAATCACCGTAATTCTTGGCATCAACTATCTTCGATATAGTTGCCTTGATAGTATTATCTCCGGCTTTTTCCACCGTCACTTCACCGAACTGCATACTTTGACCCAGCTCGTCGATGTGTTCCTTGATCGCTTCTACAGCGAAGTTTATATCGCTTTCCGACGGATTTTCATATCCCGTCTTGTATTCGATAAATACACCGCCGCCGTCAATTATTCCCTGATTTGTTTTTTCTGCCGTTGTAAGTGTGGTTTTGCCAATGCCGTAATATCCTATATACCCAAGTGCTATGGCAACTACCAGAAGTACTATCAGCACAACTGCACTCTTTTGTTTCATAAGTAGAACATCCTCCCATTTTTTTATGTTGCTTTATTTCATATACACATACCGATATATTACACTATATGTGTATTTATATCATGCCATTTGGCATTAATATAAAAATAAGCAAAATCATACACTTTGATATTATATTACCAATTTTGCTTTACGTCAATAGGAAATTTCACAAAATCGCCAAATTTATGATTATTTTTCTTCATATTTTATTCTTTGCTTTCATTTTCGTGTACTTTTATCATTATTGCACATTCTATTCTCTTTTTCTGTAATTCGCAGCCCGTCTTATATGCCGTCACCAGATCGCCATGAGTGTTATAGCTGTTTGCAACGCATCCGCCGCTGCAATAGAACTTCGCCCAGCATTCCTTGCAGTCAGGCTTTGAATAAACATTACAGCCCTCAAATCTATCTCTTATATCATTTCTTGTAACTCCGCTGTCAACATCCCCCATCTTAAATTGTTCCATTCCCGCAAACTGATGACATGGATAGAGATCCCCCTCGGGAGTTACCGCAAGATATTCCGTGCCGCTTCCGCAGCCTACGAGCCTTTTGTATATACAAGGACCGCCCGTCAGATCTATCATGAAGTGGAAGAAATTAAATCCCTCTCCCTTTTCTCTTTTCTCAATAATTTTCTTTGCAAGCTTTTCATATTCCCGGCATATAACAGGTATATCCTCCGCTGTTATGGCATATTCCTCTTTTTCATCCGTCACCACAGGCTCCACTGATATCTGCTTGAATCCCATATCTGCAAGGTGCATTACATCTTCCGAAAAATCAAGATTATTTTTCGTAAATGTACCCCTCACATAATAATCCGTCTGATTTCTGCTCTCTGCCACTTTTTTGAATTTCGGAAGTATAATATCATAGCTGCCCTTTCCGTTTGCAGCCGGACGCATTTTATCGTTTATTTCTTTTCTTCCGTCTATGCTAAGCACAACATTGTGCATATTTTCGTTAATATATTCAAGAATTTCATCATTAAGAAGTATGCCATTCGTAGTTATTGTAAATCTGAAATTCTTTCCCTTTTCATTTTCGATACTTCTTGCATATTCAACGGTCTTTTTAACCGTTTCAAAATTCATGAGCGGTTCACCGCCAAAGAAATCGACCTCAAGATTTTTTCTTTTTCCCGAAGCTTTTATAAGAAGATCTATAGCCTTTTTAGCCACTTCAAAACTCATCAGACTTCTTTTCCCGTGATATTCTCCCTCTTGTGCAAAACAATATTTACATTTAAGATTGCAGTCATGAGCGATATGCAGACATAATGCCTTTACAACAGGTTCTCTCTTGCCGAGTTTAGGCACTACCTCCTCATATATATCCTCG
>JAFUUG010000203.1 GCA_017483905.1 Bacillota bacterium | reverse complement strand
CAGTTGATTTTACCCGATTTTATATCCTCTATCATTCTTTCCCAGTCGTTTCGAGAAAAATTTACACCTGAAAAACCATTATCCGAATATACCTCAACTATGTTTACATCGGAAAAACTTTCAAGCGATTTTGTGATATATTCTATTTGGTTATCAATAGATGTACAAAATTCAATACCATTATCCTCTCTTGAAAGTCTTGCATAAATTGCGGTTTTATTGATGTTTTCCTCAACTATTTCATTTTCCGAGTATGTCATCGTTTCATTATCAAAAACTTTTCTTCTGCTTTTTCTTGCCACATCAATCCGCCTCCTTTATCTCATCTAAGCAAGTGGCAGGCAATGCGGCTTTATCTATGTATTTAAGCAGAACATCGTAGTCGGCTTGAAAATTAAAGCTTATTTCAATACGTTCCTTATCATAGACAAATATCTTATCAATGAAAGTAACTGCAATTTTTCGTGAAAGGCTTTCAAACTTTCCGTTTTCCGCATATTCGATATACTTCAAACGATTATCTTTTGATAAAACCGATATTTCTTTATTGATATTCTCAATTTTCTCATCAAGACTTGTGACCTCATCAGAATACATCTTTTTAAGTGCCTTATAATCTTTTTCATTTATTATATTACTTTTGAGATCTTCATAAAGACTAAGAGAATGTTTTTGAAATTGCTTCTTTTTCTCGATACATTCCGCAATCTTTTCGTTAAGCCTGTCTATTGCCGTATTATGAAATGGAGCTGACAAAACAGAATCAACGGTTTCCTGTGCTTTAATAAAATTTGAAAAAGCCATATTAAGCATTTCAAGTATGGTCTTTTCAAATTTCTTTGCCGATATACTTACGCTGTTGTCGCAATCTTTTCTGTTTTTATGCTCAGAACAAATATAATAATAAAATTCCTTCTTGCCCGAAATGACTTTTTTTCTTGTCATATTACTGCCACATTTGCCGCACTTTAATATTCCTGAAAACAAATTCAAGCTTTCTTTATCGGGAGATACTCTTGTATCTTCTTTTAGCAGCTTTTGAACACTGTAGAAAAGTTCGTGAGAAACAATCGGCTCGTGATTATTTTCAATCACTATCCATTCTCTTTCGGGCTTCAAAATTCGTTGTTTTACCTTATAATTCGGGGTTGTTGTTTTATGCTGTTCAAGCGTACCGATATAGATTTTATTCTGTAATATCCTTGTAACAGCCTTTGCCGACCACAAAGGAGATATATTTCTTTTTGCAGCATTAAGTTTTATGCCTATCTCTTTTTTGTGTTCCATAGGCGAAGAAATGCCGATAGAATTAAGTTTTTCGGCTATACGCAATGCACTCAAACCCGACAATTTCCAGTTGAAAATATTCAAGATGTTTTCTTTTACATCTTCATCAACAATCAATTTATTCTTGTCGCTTGGTGATTTTAGATACCCATAAGGAGCATACGCACTTAAAAAACAACCATTTTTACATTTAATATCAAGACTGCTTCTTGTTTTCAAAGAAATATCGTTGCAATAAGCGTCATTCATTAAATTTTTGAAATGAACATAAATAATCTGGGAATTATTTTTTGTAATGTCAGCCGTATCGAAGTTATCATTGATAGCTATAAAACGTACATTTAGAAATGGGAATATATTTGTAATATATTTTCCCGCTTCAATGTAGTTTCTTCCGAAACGAGAGAGGTCTTTTACGATAACGCAATTCACTTTTCCCGCTCTTATATCGGACAACATATCAATGAATGCCGGTCTGTTAAAATTGACACCCGAATAACCATCATCAACTCTAATTTGATGAAGCCTGAATTCGGGCTTATTCCGAATGAAATTTTTGATAAGTTCCTTTTGGTTTACGATACTGTCGCTTTCAGATTTATCTCCGTCTTCACGAGATAAACGAACATAAATATCTGTATCGTACACCTTGGAATTGAAATGAGTTTCCATAGTATCACCTCAAATAGATATTACTCAAATACATTTGTAATACTATTCAAGGTAAATTGTTTAGTCCATAGTCAATTATAGCATTACAAAATCGTTTTGTCCATATATTTTTTAGATTTTTTTACTCACAATTCAAGCTTCAAAAATTTTATAAAACAATCACCAAAATCATTCCCATTTTTCGTAAACCTTGATTTTACTATAAATCCATTACAAATATAACAGTAAGGGTTTTTTATTTGTTCTACAAACTGCTTCTTTCTTTCTTCGGGATCTAATGACATATCAATTTTTACATCGGCTACATCGACAAGTGCATTTTTGTCAATCGTTCTAACATCAACATCTTCAAAATTCATTTTATACCTCCCCTCATAGATTGTATTATTTCCTGTATGCTTATTAAAAATATCGAACAAAGCGGCACGCTTTCATAAGCATTTCAGCTTTCCCACCTTCGTCTGTGGTCGGAGCAGGTAGTCTGCAAGTATCATTATAGGCTTTATGTATCTTCGCAAGT
>JAFUUG010000202.1 GCA_017483905.1 Bacillota bacterium | reverse complement strand
TCCGTATACTGTCTACATCAAAATTTAAAAGTAATTTATTTACAGTTCCTGAATATGATATTTTTATTTTCCGCTTTCGCCATAGTTGGAAAGCACTCTTGCCGAGGGATCGTTTACATTGCAGCCCTCCCATTTTTTATTTGGCATCCAGAAATCGACTATCATTTCGCTGTTTCCCTCGTAATATTTTTCAAATATTTCACGGTACAGCAGCGACTCTTTTGTAAATGGCTGTGCATGAGTATATTTCTTTCTCTTTTCTTCAAATTCATCATCGCTGTAGAAGTTCTCCGCATATTCTTTTAGGTGATCTACCATAGAATGACCTACAGCATCGGAAAAAGCCGCCTTTTCTCGATACAGAATGTTATGCGGAAGGTAATCCCCTTCAAAAGCATGACGAAGAAGATATTTTCCCTTGTTATATTTATTCATTTTCTTTTCGGGGTCTATTGCCATTACATATTCCACAAAGTCAAGATCTCCGAAAGGTACTCTTGCTTCAAGGGAGTTGACAGAAATACATCTGTCTGCACGAAGAACATCATACATATTAAGTTCATGTACTCTCTTTACGGATTCCTTTTGAAACTCCTCTGCATTAGGTGCAAAATCGGTATATTTATATCCAAATAATTCATCGGAGATCTCTCCTGTCAGTATTACACGGATATCCGTTTTTTCATGGATAGCCTTGCATAAAAGATACATTCCCATACTTGCACGAATAGTCGTTATATCATATGTTCCGAGGAGATGTATGACTTCATCAAGTGCATCTATCACATCTTTCTTTGTGATAATTACCTCTGTATGGTCGCTTCCTATGTATTGTGCCGTTTCTTTTGCGTATTTCAGGTCTATTGCATCTGTATCCATACCGATGGCAAATGTCTTTATGGGCTTATCCGATTTTTTCTGTGCAACGGAACAAACGAGAGATGAATCAAGACCACCCGAAAGCAGGAAACCGACCTTTGAATCGGATTCAAGTCTTTTTTCTATTCCCGATACAAGTTTATCATGAATATTTCTGCATATCGTATCGACATCATCACAGATGACATTTTTAACTTCCGTTATATCCCTGTAGCAATGAAATTCACCGTTTTTATAGTAGTGACCCGGAGGAAAAGGCATTATCTTTTTACATATCTTTACAAGATTTTTGGCTTCACTTGCAAAGACTATCGTTCCGTCATCATCTTTTCCGTAATATAACGGGCGAATACCTATCGGATCTCTTGCGGCAATAAATTCTCTGTTTTTCTTATCATATATTATACAGGCAAATTCCGCATCAAGAGATGCAAACATATCTGTTCCCATTTCTTTATACAGAGGAAGAAGTATCTCACAATCGCTGTCGCTTTTGAATGTATATCCTTTCTTTTTAAGGTCATCTCTTATTTTTGTAAAACCGTATATTTCACCGTTACATACAACATAGTTATCATCAAGTGTAAAAGGCTGCATACCGTCTGCTGTGAGCCCCATTATAGAAAGTCTTTGAAATCCCAACACTCCGTCTTGCAGATCAATTATACGGCAGTCATCGGGACCTCTTGATATCGTAGCCTCAAGCCCCTGTGTTACTTTGACCATACCGCCGTTTTTTCCGCAGTATCCCATTATCGTACACATTTTTACATTCCTCCGAAATCATTATAGATTAGTATACCCCATAAGGTATTTATCGACCTCTGCCGCTGCATCACGTCCTTCTCTTATAGCACGCACCACAAGTGACTGTCCGATGTGCATATCTCCGGCTGTAAATATTTTTTCGTTATTGGTTGAAAAATGACCGAGCTTAGTCTTAACATTTGTTCTTTCGTTAAGTTCCACTCCGAAAGATTCCGATACATAGCGTTGTGAACCTAAAAATCCTGCTGCTATAAGACAAAGTTCACATGGTATTATATCTTCGCTTCCCTCTATCTCTTTTGGTATCATTCTTCCGCTCC
>JAFUUG010000201.1 GCA_017483905.1 Bacillota bacterium | reverse complement strand
GCCAAATATTTCCTTTGGCGAAAGTTTTTCACCCAGTATGAGCCAGCCCGAAAGCACCGCAAAGACGGATTCGAGGCTCATAATGAGCGTAGCTACTGCGGGAGATGTCCTTCGCTGTCCGAGTATTTGCAGAGTATAGCCAGCACCGCTTGAAAGAACTCCGGCGTAAAGTATCGGTTTCCATGCCGAAAGCAAACTTTTTATATTGGGGTCTTCAAATGCAAAAGTACAGATAAGCATAATAATGCCTGCTGTGACAAATTGTATGAATGACATTATCATACCGTCGGTATTTTTTGCCGAAAAAAAGTCTATCACCATGATATGAAGAGCATAGAACAGTGCACAGATAAGCACAAGCAGATCACCCCTGCCTATGCTGAGATCTTCCTTTATACAAAGAAGATAAGATCCGCAGACGGCAATAAGAATACATACCCATATCATAGCCGATGTTTTTCTGTAAATAATAAATTCCAGAACAGGTACGATGACTATGTAAAGAGCTGTTATAAAGCCTGCTTTGCCTGCTGTTGTAAGTGCGATGCCGCTTTGCTGGAAAGAACTTGCGGCAAAGAGCACTATACCGCATATTATACCGCCGATAACGGTATATTTAAGAGAAATGCTGCGAGAGCGTTCGTTTTTATCTGCCCTGCGGAAAAAGAAAATTATCGGTATAAGCACAAAAGCCGCAATTACCGTGCGTGCGGAATTGAAGGTGAATGCTCCGATATATTTCATGCCGGCACTCTGCGCAACAAATGCAAGTCCCCATATAAGAGCGGTGAGCAAAAGCATAAGGCTGCCGCTGTGATCGTTTTTTGTCCTTTTTTTCTTATTTGTATTTTCCATTATTAAAGTATAGCATAAAAAAGGCAGAGAGCAAAGAAAAAAATTTGAAAAGTTATAAAAAAGTTATACAGTTGTAACACAAATGTAACATTAATAGTGTATAATATAAACAGCTATGAAAAAAGGATATATGTCCTCAAAGGAAAGGAGGAAATGACGACAATGAAAAATACAAAAAATTTAACATTTTTTATGATAACTTTTCTTATGATGATCTTTGCGGCGGTAAGTGCGTATGCAGATGATGATATATTTGAGATCACAGGCGGACTCGATATGGAAAAATCAAAGGAAACGACTTTTGATGATTCAAGAGAGATATTTGGTACGGCAAAAAAAGGCACGGAGATAATCATAACTACCTATACAAAAAACGATAACGATGAATACGAGGAGATGGAATGTACCGAAATAGATGTGGGTTCATCGGGATATTTCAGCGGAAACATAAACCTTGAAATGGGTATGAATTACATAAAGATAGAAGCGATAAACGGAGAGGAATATCAGGAAGAGGAAGTAAAGATAAAACGAAAAGATATAAGCATCATGCAGGCTCTGAAAGAAAATATCGCACTTCCGGGAAAAAGATGAAAGACATTCTTAAACACTCAAAGGTGATATAATGTTAATAAACAAGATAAAGAATTATATTATAATATTTTTTGTTTTATTGGCTGTATATCAGACCGGTACACTATGGTTTGAAGATTTTTCAAGCCATAGTTTTTTTTATACTTTCATGTCCGCAAACGATCATGCGACTTACGAAGAAATAAAATATACCCTTGACTGCATTATGATAAGTGCAGGAAACGGCGAATATATAAAAAGGGGAAACGATATATACGAAAGCGAATACAAAGCGGTATTTGACAATGCTGTGAAAGAATGTGTCACTAACGGAACATATAGCGGCATAAAAGACGGAAAAATAATTGATGAGGTGCTGAGCGGAAAATGCGGCGTATACAAGTACGATTACAAATTTGAAAAAGGCGATGCGGCTAAGTTATTCGGAATGGAAGCGTCAAAATTCAAGAATATCGGATCTTTTGATATGATAATAATAGAGGCTGACAACAATGTACCCGAAAGAATGAGAGTTGCTTTCTTTGATGATGATGACAGCGAGAGAAAGGCATATTTATTTGAACTTAAAAATAATGACATAATAAAAGAATGTTATGATGTGATAAATGATTTTGAGATAAAGGAAAACGAATTATATTATATATCAAGCGAAAAAAACGGACTGAGATTATTTGAAAAGAACGTCTTTGTGCCGAAAAGTTCGGATGAAAAAGAATTTTGCGATATTGAGGTGAAAAATGTTTTTGAAGAGGACGGCAGCGTACTGCTTATGACACTTGAAAAAAATATTGATAATTTTTTTGATAATCCTGCGATAAAATGGAGTTCTACGGTAAATAATGTATATACCTACAGCGATGAAAATACGGTAGTGAAATATTATACAAACGGTATACTTGAATATTCAAACTATAAAAATACATCGGAGAGCGGCAGCAGAGATTTTTATGAAGATTATATGACGGCGATAAGTTTTATGCTGAAAGATACAAATATCAAGAATGAATATTACCTCTCGGGATATAAGAAAGACAGCGACAAGACGATATTTGAATTTAACTACAAGATAAATGATATGCCGATAATAATGAGCGATGATATGAAAAATGAAACGGGAATGGAAAATATGATAGAAGTTACCGTTTCGGGAGGGAATGTATCGAAATACAAGAGGGTCGCTTATATATTTGAGGAGAATAAGGAAAACAACTATTTTGTCAGGCTCGATTTTCTCGGTGCGGTGGATAAGGTATTGAGTATAGGGGATAATGAAGGAAAAACGATAAGAAATATGAATATAGCTTATGAGATAGAGAGAGAAAAGAGCGCAAAGCCGAAATGGGTGATAGACATAGAAGGAAATATCTATACGGAAAATGCCGGATAAAAGAGGTATGATATGAACTGGAAAAGAGCTAAAAATTTCATGATGATCTGCCTTATAGTCCTGAATATCGTGTTATTTTATCTGAATACCACAAAAAGCGAAAAATATGTTATATCCGAGGAAAGAAAGAATGCGATACTCGATCTTGCAATGAAGAACAATGTGAGGATAAATGCGGATATACCCGAAAAATTCGTGCCTGACAGACAGATAAATATTAAAAGGCAGAATTACGATATAATTGAACTTCAGAATATTTTCTTTAACGATATAAAGGGACTGAAGAGAACAGAGGAATTTGACAAGACGATAATAGTCGATGAAGATGAAAGCATACTGATACAAAACAATATAGTATCTTATGAAAGAAACGGCTATGATGAAAATTTTGTGCTTACGGAGGAGAGGGCAAGAGAAACGGGAGAAAGTTTCCTTAAAAAGATAGGGGAAAAATTCGTCAGATTCGATGCCGACAGAATGATAAAAGACGGCGATCACTATACGATGACATATTCACAAAAGATAAATGATATGAAGATATTCAACAACTATCTTGTGATAGATATATATGAGGACGGATTTATCTCCGCAAGATTTACCTACAGTCCCGTAGGTGAGATAACTGGGGTAAATGCTGATATATGCTCGGCGGAT
>JAFUUG010000200.1 GCA_017483905.1 Bacillota bacterium | reverse complement strand
GAAAGTATAGATCGGTGTCAAAACCTGCTGTGCAGTGGCTGTTTTTGATATAGAGATAATAAAATCCTGAACTGATTGTTCATCATCCGTTTTAGAAGCGGGGGCAGAGTAGTTATGGTCTTCACTCCCAAGTCCTTTACATAGAAGACAGCCATTGTTTTCTCCAAGCATTATGACAGTCTTTTTATCTTTATCTGCATCAACGGCATTTTTACGCATTATTCCCGTATTTGTATCAAAATAATTATGCGGAATATCAATATACTCACTTGGTTTTATGCCTATCCTGCCGAGTATAATATCCGCTATAAGCTGTCTGTTTTGCTTTGAAAAACGCATACATATCCGTAAATTATTATAGTATTCGGCTTTTCTGTCGGATTCGGTAAAATAATTATTGTGATCGTAGCAGTAGCTTACCATCATACCATAACCCCTGCTGCCGCTGTGTACAATGAGATATTTTGTATTTTCATTGTCTTTACAGAGTTCAATAAAATGATTTCCACCGCCTAAAGTACCCCAACAGCGTTCAAAACGATTATATGGTCTGTCGGTCTCAAAATCAAATGAAGTGATACTTTGTATATGTATGTTTCTGCCGTAAGGAATATTATTTTGTATTATATCATCAAGTTTATCTGTATCAATATCTGTTTTGTCAAGTTTGACCGCAAGAATGCCGCAGCCTATATCGCTGCCCAGAATGTCCGGAGATATTGTTCGGTTTGTACGTATTGCAATGCCGCTTATTCGCCCGGGTGTGATAACAGACGACGGCATTATCCTGATGCGTGTATCTCTTATTTGAAATTTGTCAATAAAAGCATCAATATCCTTTGATTTTCTTATATCTATGATTTTTGTGTCGGGAAATATATTCAGATCGGGCATAGCACACCTCTCTTTCAAAAAAAGGCCTGCCCTTGCGGACAAGCCTATAAAAATTACTGTAACTTTTCCTTGCCGCCCATGTAAGGCTGTAAAACCTTGGGTATATTAACTGTACCGTCGGCGTTGAGATTGTTTTCAAGGAACGCAATAAGCATACGGGGAGGAGCAACAACTGTATTGTTAAGTGTATGAGCAAAGTATTTCTTGCCGTCTTCGCCGTTTACTCTTATTTTAAGTCGTCTTGCCTGTGCATCGCCTAAGTTGGAACAGCTTCCGACTTCAAAATATTTCTGCTGGCGAGGTGACCATGCTTCAACGTCAAAAGATTTAACCTTAAGGTCTGCAAGGTCGCCCGAGCAGCATTCAAGTGTTCTTACGGGAATATCAAGGCTTCTGAACAGGTCAACTGTATTCTGCCATAACTTGTCAAACCACATTTTGCTGTCTTCGGGCTTACATACAACTATCATTTCCTGCTTTTCAAACTGATGGATACGGTAAACGCCGCGTTCTTCAATGCCATGAGCGCCTTTTTCCTTACGGAAACATGGTGAATAGCTTGTAAGAGTGTAGGGGAGTTCAGCTTCGGGAACGATAGTATCAATAAATTTACCTATCATGGAATGTTCGCTTGTACCGATAAGGAAGAGGTCTTCGCCCTCAATTTTATACATCATGGAATCCATTTCGGCAAAGGACATAACGCCCGTAACAACATTGCTTCTGATCATAAAAGGCGGTACGCAGTATGTAAAGCCTCTGTCTATCATAAAGTCGCGTGCATAGCTGATAACAGCGGAGTGAAGTCTTGCAATATCGCCCATTAAGTAGTAGAAACCGTTGCCCGCAACTTTGCCTGCACTGTCAAGGTCGATACCATTGAAACGCTTCATAATTTCTGTGTGATATGGAATTTCAAAGTCGGGAACAACGGGTTCACCATACTTTGTAACTTCAACATTTTCCGAATCGTCCTTGCCGAAAGTTACGGATGGGTCAATAATGTTGGGAATTACCATCATTATATTTTTAACTTCTTCCTGAAGTTCAGCTTCCTGCTTTTCAAGCTCTTCAAGTCTTGCAGCCTGTGCATTTACCTGTGCTTTTACTTCTTCTGCCTTATCCTTTTCGCCCTTAGCCATAAGTGCGCCGATCT
>JAFUUG010000199.1 GCA_017483905.1 Bacillota bacterium | reverse complement strand
ATCTTCTTCCAAAAGATATTCCATTTGTTCCTTTATCACATCAAAGACAATTTTATATACATAATCTTTTCTCGAATTTCGTCCATTGCATACGCTTTTACCATATTGTTTTTTTCTTACACACACATAGTATGTACCTCTTTCGTCATTTTTATAAAGTGTCATAGACATACCGCAATTTCCGCAAAAAATTTTACCTCTCAAAAAATTGTCCTGTGTTCTCTTTGTATTTTTTTGAGTTTTACTTGCCTTTATTGCCGCTGCTTTCATAAAGTCATCTTTACTTATTATAGGCGGATGATGATTCTCAAATATTTTCCACTCACTTTTTGGTTTCTTTGTTTCTCTTTGATTTCTGAATAATGCGGCTTCTGTCATACCTGTTTTATGCACACCTATGTACACATCATTCACAAGAATATTTCCGACATTATCCATTGTCCATTTAAGGTGCGGCTTTGCAGCTATTTTCTCGGTATACTTTGAATACATATAGCAATACGGAGATAAATATCCTTTTTCATTTAAAATATTAGCGATTTCTTTTTTTCCTTTTCCCGATATATAAAGGCTGAAAATAAGTCTGATCACTTCCGCAGGCTCATCATCAATAAGCATTATCCTATCACCATCAGCATTTCTGCCGCTTTTATAACCATAAGGAAGTGTGCCGATAGGTATGCCTTTTTCCTTTTTATACTGCATTGTCGTGTATATTTTCTTTGAAATATCTTTTGCATAGTAGTCATTAACTATGTTGGTTATAGCAACCATTAAATCAGGCTGTCCATTTATTGTATCCAAGTTATCGTTTATTGATACAACACGCACATTTAAACGAGGAAATACTATTTCAAGCAGCTCTCCTGTATCTAAATAATCTCTGCCAAGCCTTGATAAGTCTTTTACTACGATCGCATTAACTTTTTTTCGCTTTATATCAGTCATCATACGTTCAAATTCCGGACGTTCGTAATTAGTACCCGTCGCTTCATCATCAACGTATACGTCATATAACTCCATATCTGATTGCTGCATAACATAATTTTTGATGTAGTTTACCTGATTATCTATCGTACCTCTTGCTATACTTTCATCTTTTTCAGCCGAGAGTCTTGCATAAACAGCAGTTTTATAGATAGAATTTTTAACAATATCGCTGTTCTGCGAAACTATATGGTTTCTTGATTTTCTTGCCATCTTAGTTCACTCTCCTTTCAGAGAGCTTTTCAGATCGTTTTATCATTTCAGCCCTTGCAAAAATGCCTTTTATTTGATTTTCTCCATTAAACTTAATTTCAAGCACATCATCTTCATAAACGTTTATCCGATAAATGAGGTAAACAGCAATGCTTCTTGTAAGAAAAGAGATATTTCTGTACTTTTTATATTCCTCTATGAACAAAGAATTATCCGCTTTATTCTGTTTACCTTTTTCAATCTCGTCATTTATATGCCCGATAGCATTTAAGGCAGCATTTCGTTTTGTTTCATAATCTTTCTTGATG
This sequence comes from Bacillota bacterium, assembly GCA_017483905.1. Taxonomy (GTDB): domain Bacteria; phylum Bacillota; class Clostridia; order Lachnospirales; family CAG-274; genus RGIG4831. The sequence continues at coordinate 116 of JAFUUG010000199.1, read as the reverse complement.
ATAACAAAATCATTTTTATCCAAAAGACCACTTTTGTAGTCTTCATATAATTCCGCCAACAAAAAATCAGTTCTTTCGATCTCTTTATTATTGACTGAAATTCTTTCTTGCAATTT
>JAFUUG010000198.1 GCA_017483905.1 Bacillota bacterium | reverse complement strand
TCTATTATATCTCTAAATTTAGTTATTGTCAAACAATTTCTTTAAATTTATTGATTTTTGTCGTATTATATAATTTTATATATTGATTGGTGAGGTATATTTATGTATAATTCACAAGAGGTTGCCGAAAGAATAAAGCAGCTCGCAAAAACCAAAAACATTCTGGTAAAAACTTTGCTTCAGGAAACCGAACTTGGTGCAAACACAATGTCAAATATGAAAACATCCATGCCCAAAGCCGATAACCTTGCAAAAATAGCCGATCATCTCGATTGTTCGGTGGATTATCTTCTGAGCAGAACAGATACCGTTGAGGTCCTCAATCTCCCTAACAAACTTTTTGAGACACTTAAAACAAAATATTCTCTAAACCTTAACAGTTTCGCGGAGTTTATTAATCTTAACGATATAATCCAACAGCCAAAACCGCTTATGCCGGGCAGAAAAGATTATTTCGTAAGGGATATTTATTTTGATAAGATCAAAGACATTTACACGAAAGCCGCCGCCTATCGAAACGGCGATATTATCGGCGAAGAAGAATTTTTCAATATGTTCAAACACTATAAATTGGAGTTTGACGTTCTGAACGCCAGCGGGTATATTCTTTCCAAAAAAGACTACCCGAAACTTGACGAAGTCTACACCTACTACACCGAAAGTTTTATATAATCACCGGGCTGTCAGATCGGCAGCCTTTATTTTTTACGCTTACTATATAATCGGTTATATTAAAAATAATTCAGAGAATTACACCAAAAATATATACCAATTACACCCACAAACACCAAAAACTCATTTTTGATTTATTCCCCCTTTCCCTCGCCTGCTATCAATTTGCTATCACCGAAAATCAAAAAGTGCCATAACCCGCTTGTTTACACGGTTTATGGCACAATTTTTCTTATTCCCACTCGGCTATTTCGATTCGACCCTTAAACAAATTTGTTTAGGTTGACAACCAATTCAAGCGGGTTTTAGTTTCGATAATTTCAATTCCGGCACCTGTACGACATTCTGTTGCCATATTGTTGCCATTAAATTAATCGAGTTGAGAAAACAAATTTTCTCTCCTCTCATAATTTATATTATACATTCAGCGGCAAAATAATGCAAGGAAATTTTTGATTATTGCGCAGAAACATATCCGACATTAACAATCATTTTGGCTGTCCGATCTTACATACAAAGTGTTTCTTCCCGCACCAATACGCACTAATGTCCCGTCCTCTACCAGTTTTTTCAGTGCCGCTTCCACTGACGAACTGCCCAGGCTGGGGCAAGCACTCAATACTTCACGTTTAGAATATTTTCCGATTTTTTTGATAACATACGTTTTTACAATATCATACGCGGTACTCTTGGAACCTGTCTTCTCAACAATAGATATTCGCTCTTCAAATTCACGATAGCACGCAAGAATGACCCCAAGCATATATTTTATAAACGGCTTTGGGTCATTTTCTCCCGTATGCCATCCCGCATCCGATCTTCTCAAAGCATCATAATATGCCTCTTTTGTGTCTGCGATCGCCTTTTCTATGCTTATATATTGCCCTACAAAATAACCGCTTCTATACAGCAAAAGAAGTGTCAAAAGCCTGCTCATTCTACCATTTCCGTCATTAAACGGGTGGATGCACAAAAAATCAAGTATAAAGCAAGGAATAAGGATAAGCTCATCGACCAATTCCTTATTTAGTAAACTTTGGTAATTATCGCATATAGTGTTGACTGCATCGGGCGTTTCAAACGGTTCAAGAGGCTTAAAAAGAACAGTCCTTTCTCCGTTTGGAAGTATCATATCAATTTCATTCGGTGCCGTTTTAAATCGACCGCCGTATGAATAATTTGTATATTTAAGCAGTTCGCGGTGCATTTGAAGAATATAGCTGCTCTTGACCGGGATCACATCGTAGCTTTCATGAAGCAAATTAAGAACATTGCGGTATCCCAAAATTTCTTCTTCATCACGGTTTCGCGGAGTGGTCTTGTCTTCTACAAGCTGTTTAAGACGTGATCGTGTCGTGATAATTCCCTCTATGCGGTTGGAGCTTTCCGTGCTCTGTATCTTGGCAATTTCTGTCAAACGCTCCAGCTCCAAAGGCTTTTGTCGCAGAAATAACCCCTGTTTGCCCTTGTATTCATGTATCTTTGAAAGATACGATATTATTTCATTGTCCCATGTTTTGTCAGCCAATTTCGAATAATCAAACGACCTCATTTGCAAACGCTCCTTTCTCCCAAACGCGTTTTCTTTCTCCCATATTATATATTATTTTGGGAGAAAGGTCAATTGCTTTGGGAGATGGATTTTCGGCATTTTTTTAGACACCATTTCAAGAAGCTCTGCGGCAGCATCCTGATTTTTTATGCGGATCAGATTGTCCCATACATCTTCTTTTCCCAGCAGATTCATCCCGCCATGCCACACCAAAATATCATCAATAACCGCAAAATGTTCCGATACTTCCGATTTCAGTATCACATTGATCCCGACACATTCCATATTATGCATCAATTCGCTGCACACCGCTGCATTTCCGTAAGAAACATTATCTGGTTCGGTCGTGATTACAGTAATTCGGACACCTCTTTCCTGAACCGACTTAGTTATTTTTATAAATCTGTCTATCTTGTCACTTTGAATATCGGGACTTGAAATAACAATATTTTTGTCCGCTTCTGTTATATCCCGCTCAAACTTTTCCGAATAATTGCCCGAATCATAAATTGAATTTGTCGTCTGTTTGCCGACCGCCGCCGAGAGCCACGGTTCATATCCCGTTTTTTTGTATGTCCGCAATCTTTTTCCGTACATTCTGTCAAAAAATTTAATATGCGAATCCACATAATCATACACAAAAACAGCCGTTTTCCCCTTATAATCTCGATTAAGTCTGCCGATGTACTGTTCAAGCCTTCCCTCAAACGAAACGGGCGCAGCAAGCATCAATACATCAAGTCTCGGAAAATCAAAGCCTTCCCCGACTTTTTGCCCCGTAGCCACAAGTATCAACGTATCATCTTCGGGCACTTGTTTTAGTTTTTCCCTGATGTCGGCATTTTCCTTATCCGTATTATCTCCGTAAAGAATATAAACGTGCTTTGCCGTATCAGTCAATTTTTCGGCAAGAGTTTTCGCATGTTCTTTTGTCCTTGTCAAAATCAGCGGAGTTCTGCTATCTTTAATACACATAGCAACATCATCTGCGATCATATCGTTGCGGACATTGCTTGATGCGATCAGACTATATGCTTTGCCTATGTTTTCCTTTGTCTCGGGAGTATCAACAACTCTTGTATATCTCGGAATAAAATAGTGCCCTATACCCTGTTCCAAAGCACGTTCCCTTGCAGTAAACGTATGACGGAGCGGGCCCAGCATCATAAAAATTATTTTATCCAAATCATCCCCTCGTTTAGGGGTTGCGGAAACACCATATACATATTTTGCATTTATCTTTTTCAAAACTTCCATTGATGTTGCAGATGCGGCGTGATGACATTCATCCATAATTACCATGCCATAGGAATTTAGCATCTCGTTAAAATTGCCTTTGCCATACATAGACTGGACCATAGCTACATCAACTATACCCGTTAAAGCCCTTTTATTCCCATACAGGACACCTATTGCGCTGTCACGCTTTTTCCTGCGTCCCGTTTTGGTTTCGTATATTGGCGGTTCTTCATTGATTTTCAGAAACTTATTCAATTCATCGACCCATTGAAGAAGCAAATCTTTGCTGTGAAGCAAAATAAGTGTATTTACCTTCCTTTCGGCTATAAGATAACTGCATACGACCGTCTTACCAAAAGCTGTGGCTGCACTTAAAACGCCATCGGAATATGACAGCATCTTTTGCGCCGCCAGTTCCTGCTGTGTTCTTAGATCCCCATTAAATTCGACCCTTATTGGCCGACCTTTTTCTCTTTCATCCCGAATTTCTACTTGTATCCCCGCTTTATTACATTCCGATATAATATTTTCTCTCAAACCTCTCGGAACACAGATATAACCTTCAATATCCCTGCCCAAGTATACCGCACTGAAATTATAATAATTGGAATATCCCATTCTCTTGTTTTTATAATACTCCGGATTATCAAATGCAGCCATACTGCGTATTTGATTTTGCAGTCTCGGCATTATATTCAGCGTGTCTATGTATAGCCCGTCTCCTAAAACCATTTGAAGTTTACCGACAACATCGGCCTTATTAAACCCACATTTTTTCTTCCATGGTTTTGGTCTGTTTGTTATGACTGCACCTGCTGAACGATCATTTGTACCCGCAAGTTCTTTCTGCCACGCAGCCATACATGACTCAATTTTCTCCGGTTCAAGTTTTTCCGTATTGTTAAGCAAAACATCCCATTGATCGGGGTAGGCATTCCAATTCTCATCTACAAACGCACTATTTCCATTTTTTAATGCCTTTCCCTGCATCGGAAGTGCGATCAAATTTCCTATGCTGCTTGCGGCATCCTGCGAAGGATACATACGATCATAATAATTAAATGATTTCATATTTATGGAATCCGAACCTTTATCCAAAAGCAAAAAGCCAAAATTTCTTGCCTTCGCCGCCGATATCGGTCTTTTAAAAAATATCCATACATGGGCACCTTTACCCGACCTTGACCGTTCAACCAAAGGTTTTATCCCGTTTTGCAGACACATTTTCCTTAGTGCATCCACCTCATCCTGCCATTCATTATCAATATTGGCATAATCCGAAACTTCCGCACCTTTTTCGTGATTGTCAAAATCAAACACTATAAACCTGCACGTCCCATCAGCCAGCAGAGGATAGATCCCCAAAACATCAGAGCCGTCCTCTTTGCTTCCTCTTAAATGTTCCTTGATCCTCCAAAGTTCCAGCGGCATCCAACGCTTATTGGCACATTCATCACAGAACGCCCTTTCTCCGCGTTGTTTTGGGCACAGAGCATTATTCCATCTGTTAGCGCATTGCGGAAAATAGCCGCCATTTTTTCCTCTCTTTGCAAACACATCCTGTCTGCCCCAGAACATAGAAAAATAGAGCCTCGCCATATTATCTGTAATAAAACCCGGAGTGATGATACGTGCCCCTTGATCCGGGTCAAACTCATCCGAATTTTCTGTGATCTCTTCAAAAAAATTTGTATCGGCAAATGGGAGCCCTGCTTTTTCAAGTTTTGATTTCAGTTCACGATTTTCTCTTTGCAGGCTTCGTACCAATCTGCGTAAAGAATCAACATTGTACGCCTCTATATTCATATTCTATTATACCTCATGTCTGCAAAATTTATTCTTTCGTCGGTCACGTATCCCACAAGTTTCATTACTGCGTTTTTTCTGTTTGCAATTACAATATATACCTCTATTGTAATTTGGGCAGCAGAAAAATCAAATTTTTCTTTGAACTATGTCTTTTATGTCTATCAATTTCAAATTATCATTCGCCTGCGACACGAGTTTTTCGTCAAACCCGCTTTCCGAGAACAGGAAATAATAAAACTCGCTTTTCTCTTTCTGCAACGACAGTTTTGCCGCAGTATCCAGATACTCGCCATAATCAAATGGTCTGCCCTTGAATTTACACTCTCCGACAAGATATTTGTCAAGCTTTTCGGAAACCGCAAGCAGATCTATCTCTGTCTCGGCGGTTTCTATGCTGTCTTTGCGGCGAACACTCGTTTTGCCCCACCATCTGCCCATTTTCTTATATCTGAACGGCAGTTTATTGACTTTCTGCATTTCTCTGATATATTCTCGACAGACATCCTCAAATGCAAGCGAAGCAAACTCGTGCAAATTCGGTTTTATGGCATACTCAAACACACCATTCACATCGCCGTTTTCAAGCTCCGAAAAATCAGTGAACACAAAAGCATACCAGAAGCGGAAGAAATTATCGGTCAAGCGGTAAAGACCTCTGTTTGTATTTGCACGCTCTTTTGTGCCTGCATCGACTGAAAATTCACGTTCTATGATCTCCAGCTCGATAAGATTTTTCAAGTATACACTCGTTTTTGATGTATCATCTACCAAAGACTTTGTGCTGATGTCATTAAGTTTGGTATTGCCAAGTGCCACCGCCTCAATGATTGAATTGTACAGCGGTGTTTCGCGCAATTCCTGCCTTAACAAAAATTCCACCTCGCTGTACAGTACACAGCCTTTTGTCAAAATGTTCTTTTTGATATTGTCCTCCAAAGACAATTCGGGATCAAACTGCCGCAGATAATGCGGAATACCACCCAGAATTGAATACGCGATTATTTTATCCCTATCGGAGTATTCGGGAAAGAACTGCGCAGCATCATAAAAGCCCATCGACTCCATTTTATAAATGCCTGTAGCCCTGCCATAAAGCGGATTTTTCTCCGCAAGCAATTCCTTTTCGATAAAACTCATCGCGCTGCCGCACAGCACTATCATCACATTTTCATCTTTTAACTGCTCGTCCCAAAGATTTTGCAGAACAGACGGAATGCTCGAATTTCCCTTGCACATATATGGAAATTCGTCAATTATGAGCAGTTTCTTGCCGCTATACAGCAAATCAGCAATACTCCTAATCGCGGTTTCCCAATCGGCAAATTCTTTTATATAATTTGCCGCAGGAATGTCCTCGCGCAGCATCTTTTCCGAAAAACTGCGTAGCTGAAGCTTGTCCGAAACCTCGCGGCAGTAGTAAAAAACATGCTGCTTGTCCTTGCAAAACTCGTGTAAAGTCTCAGTTTTCCCCACACGTCTGCGCCCGTAAAGCACAATAAGCTGACCGCCTTTGCTGTTATACTTGTCTTCTAAAAACTGTAATTCTTGTTTTCTGCCTATGAACATATTATCACCCCAATATCTAATCTTGATTTACTAAATCGTGATTTGATATTATTATATGGTATATTACAAAGAAAATCAAGTGTTTTTTAAATATTTATTTCTGCTGATTATGCGCACTGTAGTGAGCTTGACATTGCGCTGGTTTTTTATCGAATAACTCTTGATAAATTTAATGTCTTCGTTCCATTTATCAATTGCATATTTATTGTTTTTATGCATTCTTTTATTATATTCCAAAAGATTTTCCAAGTTTTTTCTACTACGAAAATCTCGGCGCACTTTTCGTGACTTGTCGAGATATGCAGAAAAGCCCGAAAATACGGCATTTTAGAACAATACGCAAAAATTCGTTTACGCTGTTTTTTGCTAAGTTTTTGCACCCTTAGCGGACAAATAGCGGACAAAAAACATTCGACATACCCTTGTACTTATTCGTTTTTAACCGATGTGTAGATCATATTAGCGGACAAAATGAGCCTATTTTCATGACCACTTGCTGATACATCTGAACGATAAGTAGGAGGATATTTTTATGAGCAGATATAAGAGCGAACTGACCGCTTACAATCCACTGAAAAAGAAATACGTTCCGCTGTGGCAACTGGACACTAACAGCGTGACCGTCGCACACTTCAATGTCGATACGCAGACCGAGGAGTGCAAGACTTACCATACCGACTTCATCAGGTATCATCTTCATTATTCCGACAGTCATTGTCCCGACAGGCTTCGCAGGCTCGTTAAGGAGGGTAAGATTATACAGTACCTTGATGATATGGAGCTGAAAGTCGGTGAAGCTATCTCACGCCAGGTGGAGCTTTGGAAGCAGACTGATAGTTGCTATCTGAAAGCTGTCCTCAGCGGTGATACTGAGAAAATGCTCGGTCTGGAAAACTGCTTCGTCTATATGGCAAGAGAATCATTGTTTGAGTGTATGGTTTATATTTGATTGTTTACGGCTGTGCCTTCGGGTGCAGC
>JAFUUG010000197.1 GCA_017483905.1 Bacillota bacterium | reverse complement strand
TGCTATAGAGGGGAAAAATGTGTATATATTGCTTAACAAGCCTGTGGGATATGTGACGACGGCAAAAGATCAGTTCGGGAGAAAGACCGTACTTGATCTGATAGACGGGGTAAAGGAAAGAGTATATCCCGTTGGGCGGCTCGATTATGATACGGAGGGACTTCTGCTGCTGACAAATGACGGCGAACTTACATACAAACTGACACATCCAAAGCACAGGATAGAGAAAACTTATATCGCTCACATAGACGGGATACCAAACGAGGAGGAGATGAAGAGATTCCGTGAGGGGCTTGAGATAGAGGACTATGTGACAAGCAGAGCGGAGATAGAGATAATAAAGAGAAAGGGGAAAGACAGCGTAGTAAAGATAGTGATAGGAGAGGGGCGGAACAGACAGGTGAGAAAGATGTGCGCCTGCATAGGGCATGAGGTGAAGAAGCTGAAGAGGATAAAGGAGGGAGAGATCGAACTTGGCGATGTAAAATGCGGGCAGTGGAGATTTCTGAGTGATGAGGAAGTTGAAAGGATAAGAAAGGATAAAAAAATACTTTTTTAAACTTTATTTTTCGGAAAATCAAAAAAATGTTGATTTTTACAATCGGAAAGTGTATAATTATATATATAAAACATAATGTCACAATAATTCAGCAAGGAGGGATCTATATGACCAAAATAAACGATGATGATTTAAATAATGTATCGGGCGGTATCAGAAAAACCGTAAGCGTATCAAAAAATGATTTAACTGATATTTCCATAGAATCCGATCAAAATTCCGATTCTAACATTTTTGGTGATTTTACCCCTAATTATAGTGGGGATTTGGGATTGGTCAAATCAATATTGAACAAACCGAAGAAAACTCATTAATAATTTTTCGAGCTTTAAATAATATATCGGGCAGTGCAAACCGATTATTGCCGTATTTCGGTAAATCAATGAGGAGGGATCTATATGACTAAAATTAACGATGATGATTTAAACAATGTTTCGGGCGGAATAAAAGTAGAAGCAAATATATCAAATAATGATTCGGAAATTTCGGAAAATACTTCGGACAATAATGTTTCTGATAAAAATTTGAATCTTGGCACTTTAGGTCCGGGTTCTACGTATTATGTTCCTCATTACGGTCCAAAATTTTAAATCTTGATTTCAAATCGGCAGGGAGGGATCTATATGACCAAAATTAACGATGATGATTTAAACAACGTTTCGGGCGGAATAAAAGTAGAAGCAAATATATCAAATAATGATTCGGAAATTTCGAAAAATACTTCGGACAATAATGTTTCTGATAAAAATTTGACTCTTGGCACTTTAGGGGATTCGGGTTATGTTCCTCATTACGGTCCAAAATTTTAAATCTTGATTTCAAATCGGCAGGGAGGAATTTAGATGAGTAAAATAAACGATGATGATTTAAATAATGTGTCGGGCGGCACAAATAACGTTTTCTTTGACCCGTTTCTTAACTCCGAAATTTCCGATAAGCCGTCAGATCACGAAGAACAAACTTCCGAACCTACGGAAGAACAGCCTGACAGTAATTTTAATTTTCGTCCAAGATACAAATAAAATCATTTTACAGCGATACACCCGTGAAATGAAACATTTTCGTTTCACGAGTGTATTAATGATTTTAATATAATACTCCCGGTTTTTACCAATTTTAAATCAATGGGAGGTGATTTGCATGAATAAAATAAAAGATGCTGATTTAATGTATGTATCGGGCGGCACAAACGAAAATTTACAGACCAATGATTCCGATGACTGTATCCCTTGCGATGAACCTACAATTATCAATCCTTCTTCCGGTGATTCAACGAAATATGAAGTAAGCCCCAATTATTAATAAATTATTTTTGCAAAGTATGACCGCTGCAAAAGGAGGTATAATATGACTAAAATAAACGATAACGAATTAAAAAACATATCGGGTGGTGTCATCAAAGAATTATCAAATGACACTTTTGAAGATATAAATGTTTCCGAAAATGCAGATGGATCCGCTACGGACATTTCTCCGCATTACAGACATATGGAAGATGTTGATAAAAATGATTTTAGCCTTTTCAGACCTCATTATGTTAAAGAAATCTAAATTAACTTGCCGAAATTTTTCCGCATATAGATAAACTGTAAAGTAGTCGGTTTTCTTATGTATGACCAAATGTGAAAGTACATCGGGAGAGTAAAGTTATGCTTTCCCATATAGAATATTTATAACGGGGAATTACCGATGAATTTTAAAAAACGAAATTTATTTTTAAAAATAATATGTCTGTTCTCTGCTTTTACAGTACTTGTTTCCCTGACAGGCTGCGAAAATCAAAAAAAGATCATATATATAGCCATAGCGGGCAGCAGAGATGATTTTACAAAAAGTTATGATGAAGGAATAAAAATGGCATACGAAGATGTATGCAGACAGTATAAAGACAGCAATTTTGAAATAATCGGAGAATTTTATGACGATAAGGGCAATTATGAATTATCCGACAGAATAATGTCGAGAATATCAAAAAATGAAGAAGTTACCGCCATACTTGCTTCTTCCGAACCCGATATATGCGAAAATCAGATATACCAGAGCGACAGATCGGATAAAATACTTGTCTGCCCGTTCGGAACTTATGACAGAAGTATAAATACCGCCGCATACGATAAAGTTTTCCTGACATCTTTCAGCAATAAGGAAATAGGCGGCGTAATGGTAAAGATCGCAGGTTATAAGCCTGATGTCAAAAACTGGGTGATATGCTGCGGAAACTCTATTTCATGCAAGGAAGAGATCGAATACATAAAAAATAATTCAAATCTGAATGTAGTTGATATAGTTGAGATCGATGATGTTTCTTATAATCTGGATACAGTTGTTCACAACTGGCAAATGCTAAATGTTGACGGTGCATTTATTATACCCGATGGAAACAATAATTTTGAATTTTTATATAATCTCAAACGCAAAATGCCCGATCTTTGCGTTATAGCCGACAGCAAACTTGATAATGACAGTGAATTAGGCAAAAACGGCAAATATTTTGACAATTTTTCGATAGTTGCTTCCTTTTACACCGATCTGGACGAAATGACCCCCAATGATTGGAAGAGATGGAACGATTCATGGAGTATACACGGATACAACTCCTTCAGAATGATAGTTGATACCGCTGTCGAAATAGACAGTAACGACCCCGAAAAAATTGCGGAACATCTGCATAAAAACGGTTATTTCGGAAAATTTGAATCGTATTCATTCAATAATAACGGTTCTCTTGTATCGAAAGAATTTCCGTATGCCGATTTTTTTTATGATGCGGCTGAAAACGATGTAAAAGTTCATTTAAAGGCAATAGAAGGCAAATCCATACCCAAGAGATAAACGCTTCTTGTCGCTCTCGTTTGGTATACTTACGGAGGTCATATAATGGAAAAACTTTTCAGAGATGAAGCGGTTGAAAATTATAAAAGTAAATTTTCACTAAATAAAAATATATCAAGGCTTCCCGTCCATACCGTCGTTCTCGGTTTTATATTTATTATAGGGATATTGTTTATGCTTACATGGTTTGCATACGGCAAGGTAACGATATCGGTGGAAGCAGATGGTATCGTTTTCCCCTCGGATGGCTTTGAAGATATTGTTGCCACAGATTACGGTACAATAAATTATATGACGATAAACATAGGTGATAAAGTTTATCCGGGAGATATAATTGCCGTTATTCCGGATGAGGATACGATTGAGCAAATAGAATATACAAAAGAACACGACCCACAAAATGAAGAATCACTAAAAGAACTGTACCAGCGTTATAAAAAAAATTCCATCATAATAGCCGAAGCAAGCGGAACGGTGGTATCAAAAGCAAATGAGGGCGATTCCGTTATGAAAGGTGATAATATTGCAAGAATAGCCGTTGAGAAAAAAAACAACAATAAAGGTCAAATTCTCGCATTTATCCCAACAGACAATATGTACAGCATAAAGCTCGGCTCACAGGTGCAGATATCTCCCAATTATGCACCAAGAGAAAAACACGGATATATAAACGGTTATGTGTCTTATATCGGTACCGAAATACTGACAAACAAATCTCTCGGAAAAGCATATGATGTCTATAATATATCCGATCTTCTCGAAGAGGGTAAAACATATTTTCCTGTTTATATAAATATGCTGTCAGACGAAAACGAAGAGGGAAAACTCGTCTGGTCGCTGAAAAGAAGCCGTGATATACCTGTAGGGCTGGGAACACAGTGCAGTGCATCTATCGTGATCGATCAGAAATCACCTTTTGAATGGCTTTTTGGAGGTGTCAAATAATGGTAAAGTCAGTACCGCTGATACTTCAAATGGAAAATTCAGAGTGTGGTGCGGCATCATTATCTATGATACTGCGTTATTTCGGGAGAAATATCTCTCTTGAACAGATGAGAGTAGACTGCGGTGTATCAAGAAACGGTGTAACTGCAAAGGGCATAGTGGCGGCTGCAAAAAAATACGACCTTAAATGTCAGGCATACAAGGCAGAACCCGAGGGATTGAAGAAATTACCCATGCCTGCCATCATCCATTGGAATATGGATCATTTCGTTGTCCTAAGAGGACATAGATTTAATTACTGGTATCTGAATGATCCCGCTGTAGGAAAAATAAGAATAAGCGACAGAGAATTTAGCCGAAATTTTACGGGAATAATATTGACATTTGAAAAAGGCGAAAATTTCAGATCCGAACATAATACAAATAAAGTGGGATTTACCGCATTTACCCTGCGAAAATGCCTCTTTGAAATTATGTTTGTTTCTTTCGTATATATGATAATATCAGCATTTAGCATGATGTTACCTATGTTTAACAGTGTATATATAGATGATTTTATACTGTCGGGAGATAACGATAATTTTTCAATATTCATTACAGCTATACTTTCGGTTGTTATTCTGTCACTTATCGGCAGTATTTTATGCCGATGGCTGAGCGAATACGAAGAAAGGCGAATTAATGCTTTACTCAGTACCGGCTTTATGGAGAAAATATTTACACTTCCGATGAATTTCTTTAATCAGAGAACAGCGGGTGAACTTACGAACAGACAGTTGGGAAGTTTTGAGGCGGCAAGACTTGTGTGCAATTATCTTATGCCTTACATTTTTCAGGTACTGCTTGTTATTCTGTACTTGTCGGCCGCTTTTTTCTTAAATGTGTATATAGCCTTTATTGGTGTTATCGCTATTATTGCAAATATTATCATCTCTTTGTATTCTTCAAGAATGATCGGCGGCATTACAGCAGTAGAGGAAAAAAATAAAGGATTATATCAGTCATCACTTTCTTCCGCAGCGGAAATGATAGATACGATAAAGTCATGCGCTTGTGAAAACACAATGTTCTCCGTGCTCTCAGGCTCGGCGGCATTAAGCCTCGATACAAAAGAGAGAGCAGATCATATCAATGTGATCGCCTCCTCCTTATTCCAAACAGTAAATCTGTTTGTTTTATCAAGTATGATGATAATGGGCATATTTGAGATACTTAACGGTTCTTTTTATATAGGTCAGGCGATTGGTATGATAGGTCTTACAACAGCTTTTTTTGTACCCGTCGGTACATTTATAAATTCTATACCGACACTCTTCCAGCTTAAAAATATCGCTGTCAGGACAGATGATACTATGTATTATGCCGAAGAAAATATATTTCTTGACAGCGAAAAAGAACAGGTAAAAGAAACAGATGGAAGCATCACAGCCGAAAATGTTTATTTCTCTTATATTCCCGGTTTGTCTGTTGTAAAAAATTTAAATTTCAAACTTGAAAAGGGAAAAAGCATTGCATTTACCGGAAGCAGCGGAAGCGGAAAATCCACAGCGATCAAATTGATAGCGGGATTATACGGCGAATCGACCGGAAATATTTTTTACGGCAATGCAAAAAAAAGCGAACTGAGTAGAGATTATTTCTATTCAAAGATAGCTGTCGTAAATCAATCCGTAAAACTTTATGAGGGAACTGTTTTTGACAATATTACTATGTGGGATAAAACCATAGGCTATGATGAAGTAGTCGATGCCTGCATAAAAGCCTGCATAAACGATGATATAACCGCCAGAAAAGACGCTTATTACGAGATAATATCGGAAAATGGCAAGAATTTTTCCGGCGGACAGATACAAAGATTTGAGATAGCCAGAGCCATTCTTAAAAAACCCGAGATACTCATACTGGACGAAGCGACCAGCGCACTTGATGTAGCGGTTGAGAAAGAGATAATGAGAAATATTCGTTCTATGGGGATAACTCTTGTGATAGCAGCACACAGACTGAGTACCATAAAAGAGTGCGATGAAATATTGTTATTTGAAGACGGAGAAGTAAAAGAAAGAGGAACATATCGGGAATTGCTTGATAAAAACGGTGCTTTCCGTAAACTCATCAAAATTGAGGGAGAGTGAATATATGCTTGAAAAAGAACTCAGGGATCTTAAAGAAAAAAAGAACAAAAGCAAAAAAAAAGCTTATTCAAATATTTTTTTTGAGGAAAATGAACTATCAATAAGACCAATTGAAAATGTTATGTTTTTTTTCGGCATAAAAGCAAAACTTAAAAGCAGTGACTTTGAAAAACAGCTTCTTGAAATAAAAAATGATTACAATATAAATCTCAGAAGAATAACGCTTGAAGAAAATTGGCATAAAAACGGTATACTTCCTATGGTCATATATAAAGACGGTGTACCCAAAGCCGCTATACCGGATTTTCTCGGCAGGTACTATATATATGAAAAAGGACGAAAGAGAAAGATAGTTTCTGCCGATAATATAGACGATTCCGCATATTGTTTTTACAGAAGCTTTGAAAAAAGCCATATAAGAAGATCCGATCTTATAAAATTTATGCTTAAAAGCGTAAACAACCTGAATTATATACTATTATTTGCCGCAACGGCTTTATTTATGATAATATACGCTCTTATACCGAGAATACAATATTACATATTCAACAATGTAATACCTTCGGGAACTACGGCGGATATATCGCCAATAGCCTATTTGCTTACGGGAGTTGTCATAGTATTATTCTCTGTTAATATATTCAAAGGTACTATAGCCGCAAGTATCCCTCACTGCATCAATGCCCATATGCAGGGGGCGATATTGTCAAGGCTGCTGATGCTTAAAACAGAATTTTTTTCAGGTCAGAAATCGGGTAAATTAAGCTCCGCAATAGCAAATATATCGGATATATCTGATATATTTTCGGAAGAAACGATAAGTAATTTTGTTTTTTTTCTTCTTTGCTTGTTCTATGCTTATCAGATCTATTTATATACTCCCGAATTTATGGGATATGTATATATTACATTTTTCGTTGTTATTATTTTAAATATATACAATTCTGTATTGCTGAGAAAGTTTGAAAATAGATTTTACAAAAAAAGTGATGAAATGTCGGGTTTTGTGTATGAACTGATGGGTGGAATGGAAAACATAAAATTAAGCGGAAGAACCGATGTGATGTTCGAGCGGTGGAGCGAATTTTACGGAAGATGCCTTGAGGCAATGAAAAAACCTGTATTTTACAAGTATTACAACGCTATAAACAGCTTTATAATGTCGCTTATAATGGTATTTATATATTTTACAGGACAGGATAAAGAGACTTCTTCGGTAGACTTTATTGCATTCATCACTATTTATTCCATATTTACGGCATCTGCGGGGGGTATCGGAAGTTTGCTTACGGCATCAGCAAGGTTTAATGCCGCATACAACAGATTAAAAGATTTCTTTATGGCAGATGTGGAGATCTATGTAGGGAAAAAAGAAATAGACAAAATAAATGAAGAGATAAAATTCAAAGATGTGTCTTTCAGATATTTTGATGCGCAAAAAGATGTTCTGAAAAATATTGATTTTTCTGTCAAAAAAGGCTCAAAAACAGGTATAACCGGAAAAAGCGGCTGCGGAAAATCAACTCTTTTAAAACTTCTTCTTGGTTTTATGCAGCCAAACATGGGGCATATCATAGTAGATAACAGAGATCTGAACGAGATAGACCTGCGAAGCTACCGAAAATCAATAGGAGTTGTACTGCAAAATTCGGGACTTATACCGTCTGATATTTACGGAAATATAACCTTGACGAGCGAAAACTGCACTAATGAAGATATAGAAAAAGCACTTGAGGCAGTATGTCTTAAAGATGATATAGACAAATTGCCGATGGGATTGAGTACCTTTGTAAGCAATGATAATCTCACCATATCAGGCGGACAAAAACAAAGGATATTGCTTGCAAGGGCGATACTCAGCAAGCCTTCGGTGCTTGTGTTGGACGAGGCAACAAATTCACTTGATAATGTTACTCAGGCAGCCTTTACAGAATATATCTTTAATTCGGATATGACCGCAATAATGATAGCCCACAGGATCTCAACGATTAAAAAATGCGACAACATAATCTTCCTTGATAACGGGAGAATATCCGAAAGCGGCACTTACGATCAGCTTATGGAAAAAAAGGGCGGTTTTTACAATATGATAACAGAGCAGGGCGAAGAATGAGCAATATATTTTATATTGGAGGTGATACTATGAAAAAGGAAAATAATTCAGATGTCAACGACAAAATCGAAAAGATCGATATTGACGAATTGGGTGAAGAAATCAGCGGAGGTTCTTTAAAAGATGTTCATGTAAGACCACCACAGCCAAAGGATAGCTGAGATTCGGAAATCCCTGAGGTAAATGACATTATGCCTAAGAACGGAAATATTTCCGTTCTTAGGTGAACTTCCCCAAATGGTTTATATTGGGCTGCATTTTTAATGACGTTTGATGTACTTGTGCATTTGTTATTTACCGATGTATCCTTCCGATAAAATTTTATATATTGGAGTAAAGTTATGTTTCCATCAATAAGATTATTTGACAATGACGTTTATATGTATGATATTCTGGTAAATACAGGTACTCTCATGGCTCTGGCAGTACTTATTTTTTTATTATATAAATATAAAAAGCTGAATAAAAAAAATCTTGCTGCATTTGCAGTATCTTTATGTGTATCTTTTCCGTTTGCCGCCATATTGCGACGATTGATGGAATCTGAGGATACTGCGGAAATTTTCTGCAGCGGCGGCTCACACTTTATGGGAATGGTATTTGCATTTTATTTCATTTTCCCTTTTGTATATAAAAAGATAACGAAAACCGCTCCTACCGATGACATAAAAGCAATATCGACTTCATATTTCTGTATACAGCATTTTTTCAGCAGATTGGGCTGCTATTGCCTTGGCTGCTGTTTCGGCAAGCCATATGACGGGATATTCGCTGTAACTTTCCCATACGGAACAAATCCCTATATGATATATGAACAGGAGATTCCCGTATTCCCTACACAGCTGTTTGAGTCCTTTTCCATGGCAGTATTGATCGTTTTGCTTGCAGTATTGGCAGCGAAGAAAAAAGAATATGTTTATTTTGTTTTTATCCTCCTTTTTTCGGCAGTAATATTCATCTCCGAAATTTTTATGTATAAGTATGAGTACGAAAGAATGCTTGGTATTTTTTCTTTGCCGCAGATATGTGCCGTCATTCTTATAATATGTGAGATCGTAAAATTCGTAAACTTAAAAAGATCAAATAAGGTGATGAAATGATATATAAAAAAATACTAAAATTAGTTATGCCTCTTTTTTTGCTTATCGGGATAATACATATTATCCTGTCGCTGTTCTTTTTTCTTATCGGAAGTGAAGATTTTATAGATGATAACTTTCCAAGCAGTGAGATCATTGGCGTAAGAATGAAAAGCGACATAAATAAAAACAGAGATATTGATGATTTAACAAAAGAAAATATAAAGACATTTGAAAAAAGCCTTGATGGAATAAATCGCAGTTTTGAAAATTCACAAATAGATGTCAAATTCACCAGAGAATCATTTCTTGACTTTTTAAGCGATATTGCAAATGTATATGCTATGCTTAATCTGATAACAAGTGTCATGTGTTTTTTGATGATAATATTCGGTTTGTCAACAATTAAAAAAAAGAAGACGAAATCAGCGATATTTTGTGCAATAGTTTATCTGATACCTGCTGTTTTTCATACTGTCCTCTTTATTCTTTTCCTTGATATGGTATTATCCTTTACATCATTTTTTTTAGATGTCGTAACTGTATTGTATATAATTTGCATATACAAGATCAAACAAAATTTTTTGAAAGAAAAAGAATATAACAAAAAAACGGAAATGGTGAACAGCATTGAATGATTTTCAAAAAAACATAGCAGATATAGAAAAACTGAATAAAAATACAGCGGTCGCAAACATAGGCGGAATAATTCTGTATAACGAAAATATAGAATATGATATTGCAAGAGAAGTTCTCTTTGAAATCATAAAAAAAACACCGTCAATAAGGCTGCGTCTTAATAAAAATTACGAACTATACGAAACCGAATATCACGACTTTAATTTTCCCTTTTTACAGGTCGAGGGTGGATATGACGGAATATGCAGAGAAGTCGGCAAAATAATGCAGACTCCTTTTGATGATATATTCGACCGGGATCTGTTTGATTTCGGATTCATACAGAGCGGAAAAACAAGAGCAGGCTGGCTGAAACTCCATCATATTTTAGGCGACGGTGCAAGTATAGTCCTTTTCTGCAAAAAATTCGACGAAGGGTGCAATACGCTCTTAAAGGGCGAAAAACTTAATATTGCCGTAAACGAAACGGCATATAAAGAAATATCCGAAAATAAATTGAGTAAAGCAGCGGCATATTTTTCAAAAAAACTTGAAAATACACAGCCGCTTTATTTATCCGAAACAAAAAACAACGATTATGACGCTTCTGTCTATCATTGTTCTGTGAAAAAAACGGACAATAATATGATATGTGCTTTCTACAGTGCGATATACATATATTTAAGGACGGTGGCTGACAGAAAACGCATCGTATTCGGAAACGTCATGGGGAACAGAAGCAAAAGCGAATTTGAGATGTTCGGGATGTTTGCCAATACAGTACCTTTCGTAATGGAATATGATGATATGCCATTTGGAGAGCTTTGCTGTGAAATTTCAAAAGATATGCGTGATATATTGCGATATTCGTGGTTTTCTTCAAAAATGTTGAAAACGTATAATAATATAACAAAGCCACTCTATGATATTTCTGTATCTTACAAAATAGATAAATTTCTTCCCAAAATGGAAAACGGTAAAGTTATTGAATTTTTCAATGGCTGTAGTGATACGGCAATAAGGATATTTGCTGAAGAGTACGAAGACAGACTTGATTTTGACATTCATTACAAAAAAAAATCATTCACCGAAAATCAGATAAAAAATATGTCGGAATGTATTGCAGGCATACTGAAACAGGGGCGGGAAAACCTCAGAATATCCGAAATATCCATACTTTCCGAGCATGACATATCAATGTATGAAAGGTTCAACGATACAGCTGCAAAACATATGTACGATGATATTATCGAATGTTTCAAAGACCACATATCCGAACGAAAAGCTGTTTTATACAGAGATACTTTTCTTTCGGGCAATGAACTCGACAAAAAAAGCGACAATATAGCATCGTTCATCAAAAATAAAAATGCCAAAAGAGTAGGTTTATATATGAAAAGATGCCCCGAAATGATAATAGGTGCTATCGGAGCATTAAAATGCGGTGCAGCGTTTACGGTAATATCGGATAACATACCCGGTATGGTCGAAAAATGTGATATTATTCTTACACAAGATATTATTGCCAATGCCGAAGATGCGGATTTCACCTATAAGAAATGCAGCGGAGATGATACGGCATATATGATATTCACATCAGGATCGACCGGCAGACCAAAGTGTATAGAAATAAGCAGAACTTCTCTTATGTCACGGCTTGAATGGGCAAACGGCAAATTCGGTCTTGACGGTGTGATCCTTCAGAAGACCGTAAATACATTTGATGTGAGTATATGGGAAATGCTTTCGGTAATATATGGGGCACAGCTTTGTCTGATTGAAAGCGGAGATGAAAAATTTCCCGACAGGATAGCCGATGCTATAGAAAAATACGGTATTGAGAAACTTCATTTCGTGCCGTCTATGCTCAATGGGTTTCTTGAATATATAAAGATCAACAATATTAAACTTCCTACGCTGAAAACCGTATTTTCGAGCGGCGAAAAACTCGAAAAATATACGGTGGATAAATTCTTTTCATTGATAAAAGCCGAACTTTATAATCTTTACGGTCCTGCGGAATGTACGATAGATGTATCTGCACATAAATGCCTGCCGCACGAATCAGAGGATAAAGATGATATACCGATAGGAACGCCTGCCGACAATACGAGCCTTTATATAATAAACGGTGAGGATAAAATACTTCCTGTAGGCTGCAAAGGCGAGATATGCATTGCAGGCGAACTTGTGGGAAAGGGTTATATCGGCTCGCAGAACGATGCGTTTTTTACATTTTGCGGAAAACGGGCATACAGAACAGGCGATATAGGGTATATCGGATATGACGGTGAAATGTATATTTCGGGACGGAATGATTCTCAGATAAAAATAAGAGGTATGAGGATCGACATTTCGGGAATAAAAAATGCTGTATGCAGTTGTTACGGTGTTTCGGACTGCATTATATCAAATAATGAACAACGGCTTGAATGTTACTATACAGGCGATGCCGACGAAGAAGAAATAAAAGAAAAACTTCGTAAAACGCTGCCGTATTATGCTATTCCCTCAATTTTTCATAAAATAGATAAAATGGTACTCGGCAGTTCGGGAAAAGCTGATATAAAAGCTCTGAAAAAGATCTCGGAGAGCGGCAAAACAAACAAAGTGCAAAAATATCTCTCAAATAACGAAATCAGCCATGAAGAACAACTCATTTTGGATACAGTAAAAAAATATATAAGTGATATAGATACAGATACCGATTTATTTGATGCAGGGCTTGATTCACTCAGCGTGATAGAAATAGTATGTGAACTTGAGAAAAAAGGGCTTAATATAACATTTGCCGATTTTTACGAGGGACTTAATATAAGAGATACCGCAAAACTTATAAACAGCAAGAGAATAAGCGTATGGCTGAAAAGAGAAGCTCATAAAAAACTTATAGTCTGTTTTCCTTACGCCGGAGGTGAACCGCAATTCTTTGCTGAGGTGTCGGATAAGCTGAATTGTGATTGTCTTGGCATATATATATCTTCTTTTTCGTCGGATAAAGATATAAAAGATATAGCGAACACAGCGGAAAAAAATATACCGATGGAAGAATATGATGAAATTTATCTCTACGGACATTGTGTAAGTTCGGTAACTGTTATGGAAACTGCAAAAAAAATGGAGAATAACAAAAAGTTCAAGGGGATTATCCTCGGAGCACCTGCATTATCGGGCAGTTTTCCTATCATCGATTCGCCTTGGAATATCTTTAATGATAATATGCTGCTGAAAATACTGAATAAAGACGGCGGCAAAAAGATAAGCAGCAAAGTAATAAAAAAATTCCGACTTGATACTGACAGATATTTCAGATATATGAAGAAAAAAGAATTGCCTGAAATAAATTGCGATGTTATACTTATTTTCGGTGAAAATGATTTGTTTACGAAAAACTCGGTACAGACAGAAAAGAAATTGAGAAAATATATCAAGGGTAAATGTGTGTCATATCACATAAAAGGGGGAGGACATTATTTCGTGCAAACGCATATAGATGAAGTCTGTGATATATTAAATAAACTTATCGGCTTCGTTTGATATATTTTTGCTTCGAGGGTATAACAGAAAGGAAACTGTTTATGGATATAAATAATATACGAAAAAATAAATAACGAAAGCGATGATATCTTTGTTTCCATGTCCTGCGGAATGGTTTACGGCAGCGGAGATTACGATTTTGACGAGCTGTTTTCAAAAGCCGATAAACTTATGTACTGCGAAAAAAAGAAACTTAAAAATCAGGGAAATACAAGTTTTGTCCTTTCCGAAAAAGAATCTGAATGATAAAAAGCAAAAAACACCCAAAGTACAAGTATTTTGGGTGTTTTTTGTAAAATATGCACAATGTGAATATGGTAATCATCCATTTCATAGCATGAGGTCGATACACTCATCAAAGAAAATATTTCTGCTTGTGAGAGTTTTTTAGTTTTCCACTATTTCCGCAGTTACTTCAAGATCGTCTGTAAGATATTTTGTATTTGCATCTATTATGATCTCATCTCCTGCCGAAACGCCTGAGCTTATCTCGCTTTCTATATTTCCTTTGTGAGCGACTTCAACATTTACTTCCCTTGCTGTGCCGTCATCATTTTTGAATACATAGTAATTTTCGCCTTTTTTATACAGAGCGCTGTTAGGCACAACAATGCCGTTTTCAATACTGTATGTAACAAATTCCGCTTCAAGCTCATATCCTGTCTTAAGATCTTTCGCATCATCGAGAGTCATCACGACTTTGACACGGTATTCGTCATTTCCGAGAGCGGAAGTCGTTTTTTCTGCATAGTCATATATCTCGGCTACAGTGCCCGAATATATTCTCTTGTCATTTTTCAGTTTATGCGTTAATTTCACTTTATCTCCGATATGTATATAAGGCTCTTCATTTGTGAGTATATCTGCTTCAACACGAAGTTCGCTTTCCGGTCTTATTACCGCAAGTACGTCCCCCGAAGCGACACGAGTTACCTTTTCTGCCTGAAGTTCCGTAACGGTTCCGTCAACCTGTGCCTTTATCGTACAGCGTGCTATTTTATCATCTATTTTAGCTATCTGAGCTTGTTTTTCCGCTATCTGCGTGCTTAATGTATTTGCTGCCGCCGTTGTGTTGTCGTTAGCAAGCTGCGATTCAAGAGTGTTGCGTTTTGACCTTAACGAATCAAGCTGAATATCAAAATCTTTATCGCTGTATTTATAGTAATCTTCATCTGATGTGTTTTCACCCGAACGGGATACCGCATCATTGTAGGCTGCCATTGCTGTTGACAAGGTTTTTTGTGCATCGTTTAATGCGGTTTTATTGGTATTGAGTTCGTTCTGGGCATCTTTCAATTCAGCCTCTGCATTATCATATTATCTCTGAGCAATATCAAATTCGCTCTTTGATATAACTCCGTTATCATATAATTCTTTTTTTGATGTATAATCATTGTACAGAGAATTCAGATATTCTGTTTTATTGTTTACCTTTTCTTCACTGTTTACTACCGAAGTATTGTGCAGATCGACATTTTTCTGAGCAACATCAACATCTGCTTTAAGATTATTCAAGTATGTATTTGGTGAGGTTTCTGTCATATTGTTTACTCTTGCTTTATTTCTTGAATTTTCTATGGCATCTTCCTGTGAGTCAAGTTCATTTATACTGTTTCGTATATCCTTTTTTTCATAGCTGTCTTTTTGTTTTGTTTCCTCGAATCCGGCATTTAAAGCATCGATCTCTGCCTGTATCCGCTGTTTTTCAAGTTTAAGCTCGCTGCTGTCTACTACCGCAATAATGTCACCTTTTTTTACCGCCTGATTTTTCTTGACATTTACACCTATTACAGTACCGTCTGTTTCACTCACGCAATTTATATTATCACTGCTTTTTACATGGGCATTCTCCGTAAAGCTGTCGGTGTAAGGCTTTTCCGCAAGTTTTACACACCTGACCACTACCTCTTCATTCATGACTGCATAGAGTCCATATCCTATAATACCTACTACTACTACAAAAATTACAACATTAAGTATTTTTTTCAATATCTTCATATTATTTTTCATGTAATTACTCCCTTTCTTTCAGAACATCGGTAAGTTCCATATTAAATACGTCCCTTATTATCAGAACTACCGAAATGACAGTAGAAATAACACATACAAGTATTGCCGCAGCTATTCTTATCGGAAATATCTGCATCGTTATCGTTTCCGTATCACTGCTTGCGGCAAATTCTATTATTCTGCACCAAGCATAGATACAAGGTATTCCAAGCAGTATACCGATACAAAAATTTATTAACTGCTCAAAAACGATTATCTCGCTTATTTCCCGCTTTGTCATTCCCAGTACCATAAGCGTACCGAATTCATTTTTTCTCTCTCTTATGCTTATCCCCATAATATTGTATATCATCAGCACTCCTGCTATTATCGAAAATACCGCAATAAAATTCATCATAAGAACTATTGTACTCATCATTTCCGCATAGCTTGCTTTCTGGTCGTCTTTTGTAAACATAAGAGAAATATTTCTCATTTTGCTGATCTGCGTTTTTATACTTTCGTCCTTTCCTTCATCAGCTAATATCAGAAGCAGATTCACTCTGTCTTTTACGGGGAAATACCTTTCTATACCTGCTCCGTTTATATAGCTGTAAGTACCCGAGGCATCTTCGCTTATCCCGACTATCGGTATTTCAACAGGCGAATTTGTATATGTCAGATCACCGCATTCTATTTTTACGGTATCACCTTTTTTTACTTTGAGTTTATTTGCAAGGTGATGACTCATTATTATACCGTCATCACGAGGCTCATAAAAATTCCCATACCTGTCCATTATACGATACATATCGGAATTGTTGTTAAGTACTATCAGCGGTGCATACTCATAATGATTCGCAGCCGTCATAAGCGTTGAATAGCTTGCCACCGCCTCCGCATCCGATACATCTTTCATATTTCTTAATATCGTTTCTGCATCCGTTCTGTCTATAAATTCCGTCAGCTTGACTTTTATATCATAGTTTTCTATTTTGCCGAACTGGTCATCGACCATCTTATCAACAAGGATATTGTATGAGCCGAATGCAGTTATGCAGGAAAACGGAAAAGCCACAGCTACTGCAATAATAAGGCTTCTTCCTTTGTTTCTCAGCATAGAGGTCAGCCCTATTTTCTGTCGTATATTAAGTATTTTATCCACAAAAGCCGGTATCTTTGAACTTCCGCCCTTTGGTGCTGCTGCTCTCATGCTTTCGGCAGGGTTTATTTTTACGACACCTCTCACACCGAGATATACCGATATTACAGAAGTTGCGAGGGATATTACTATCGACATTATCCACGAGGATAAATGCACTTCATAATTAAAATCGGGAAGATTGAAATAGTTTGCATCATCGACATAAAGGAATTTGCCCATCATCTCAGCAGGGGCAAGGAACAGTACTCCGCCAATGATTCCTATTACTACCGCCTGTTTCATATACTGTGTAAGTATTTCTATATCACTTGCACCGAAGGCCTTCATCGTACCTATAAGTATCCTGTCCTTATCTATCATCTTTTTAAGAACGATATAGAGCATAAATACCGTTACCGCCATAAATACCGTCGGTATGACAGATACTATGAGTTTATATACATCTATTTCATCGGTTATTGCGTAATAGCTGTCCTGATCCGCTTTTTTTGTGATAGATACCACATTATATCTTTTCAGCATTTGTTCTATGCTGTATTTTACATCGGAATATTCTGTACCTTTTGAAAGTCTTAATCCGATATTTGTTATATCTCCTTTTTTTCCGAGAAGATTTTCAAGACCTTCTTTGCTCATAACCCCTATATCGTATACGGAGCTGTCGGGGGATTTTGCCGATTCATCTGCCGTACTTGACATATGTTCCGATGAATACGCAATACCTTTGCAGGTCAGCTTTTTTGTGCGGTTATTTGCGATAACGGTTATCTCGTCGCCGCTGTTTATACCGTATATGTCGCACATTTTCTTGCTGATAAATATATCGGTATCTCCTATATTATCGGGAGTCGGTTCAAGAAGGATCTTGTTCATTTTATCATTGGGGCTGTATGCCATTGCGTGTATAGTTATAATTTTTTTCTCATCATCACGCAAGAGCCTCAAATTCCCTTCAAGTCGACCGAAACTTTCGTCTATACCCTTTATATCCTCCAGCATACTGACCTTTTGCTCGGGCATAGCCGTAACTTCCACAAAAACGTCTGCAAAAGAAGTATTATTAAAGTATGCCATACTTTTTTCTTCAAGCACTATGTAAAATTCGGTCATACCCGTATATGTAAGCGCACCCATAGCTATGATGAGAACCGCACCGATGTATGATATCTTATTTTGCGCTATCGTTCGCAGAATATTTCTGAAAAATCTGTTCATTACCGGCTTCACCTACCATTCCACATCATCAGGCGCAAGCGGATCTTCGTTTATATCTGTTCTTTCGATATGCCCGTCTCTGAAATAAACTACCTTATCCGCAACATAAGCAATATTGGCATTATGTGTTACGACGATTATCGTCTTATTGTATTTTTTATTGAAATCAAGCAGCAGTTTAAGTACATCAACGCCTGTTTTTGTATCGAGTGCGCCTGTAGGTTCATCGCACAGCAAAAGGTCGGGATTTTTGCAAAGGGCACGGGCAATTGCGATCCTTTGCTGCTGACCGCCTGACATTTTGGCGGGGAAATATTCCGCTCTTTCTTCAAGACCGACTGCTTTAAGAAGTTCTTTCGGATCGAGTGCATTATCGGTAAGTTCTGCCGCAAGCTCGATATTTTCAAGTGCGGTAAGGTTGGGCATAAGGTTATAGAACTGGAAAATAAATCCTATATATTTGCGTCTGTAGTCTGTAAGACCGCTTTTTGTAAGATTGTGTACCTCTATGTCATTGTAAAATAACTTTCCGTCGGTTATCGTTTCTATACCGCCGATAATATTTAGCATAGTACTTTTTCCTGAACCCGAAGGACCGAGTACCACCACAAATTCGCCTTCATTGATTGTAAAATCAACACCCCTCAGCGCATTTACAACTATCTCTCCACTTACAAATTTTTTAATAAGCCCCTCGGCTCTTAATATTTCTTTCATTTAATCACCCTCTGTCGCATATATCTTCGTATGCAATAAAACCATAAGCGGCTTTTGCACTTTTGACTCCTGCCGTTATCGAATAAGAAATAACCTTTGCCGCCAGTGTTCCCACCAGATCGACATCTGCCGCTGTTTTTCCCGATGCAAGAGCATATATACTGTCTCCGTCTGCCGAAGTATTTACGGGAGCTATCGAGCGTGCATAGCCTGCCTGTGCCATCGAGGCGATTTTGCAAAGTTGTGTTTTATCGAATTTTCCGTTAGTTAATACAGCACTTATAGCCGTATTTCCCACGAATTTATTTTCTACAGGCTTGTAGTTTTCGCACATAATATCTTCCGTTGATATTAACGACTTTCTGTCTTTATCGAGCAGTCCTGCAATCTTCTTTCCCGTTTCGGCATCATATACATCACCAAAGACATTGACCGCTGTTATCGCTCCTATCTGAAGTTCACCTATTCTTATCGCAAAACTGCCTATACCTGATTTCATACAGCGGCTCACTCCAAGGATTTTTCCTACCGTAGCTCCGCAGCCTGCCCCGTAATTACCGTCCTTATAGTTTTTTCTTTCGGAATTGATGCAGGCCTGATAAGCCATTTTGCTGTCGGGTCTTACAAAAGCATCCCCTACCGTCAAATCAAACAAGTCCGACTGACATACAAGCGGAACTTTTGTTACTCCCACATCATAGCCTATCCCTCTCTCCTCGAGATATTTCATAACTCCGTCTGCCGCACCCAGTCCAAATGCACTTCCTCCGCTTAGCAATACTGCATTTATCGTTTTTGCACTTGCCAAAGGTTTCAACAGTTCCGATTCTCTTGAAGCCGGACCTCCGCCTCTTACGTCAAGTCCCGCAGCCATTTCGTTTTCGGCTATAATGACCGTACAGCCCGTTCCCGCTTCGGTATTTTCAGCCTGCCCTATTCTGAAACCCTCAATATCGTTTATGTTTATCACTTTTGCTTTTTCACTGATCTTCAATATTTTCCCCCCTCGGAATCTGCATTTTTTAATAGTTGTTTTATTGTTCAACGATTAATCTTGATTATAATACAATAATCAAATAAAATCAATAGGGCGATTAAAAAGAATCTTTATGGATATTTTTTTCATTTCCAAAAAAACAGCGATTTCCAAAAAAAGCGACCCCGTTTCGGGATCGCCGCTTTTTTAATCAAAATAATAGATCAATAAGCTTTCGCTTTTAAGTGTCTCATCTGCCATCAAGCCCGACGAAGTGTTTGCAAGTACATTTTCACCGTTAAATGTCACCATCTTTAATTCGGGTGTAACATATTCTTTTTTCATCTTATTTTCCCTCCTGTTTCTCTTTCATAACGATATTGAACTTAGTTTTCGGAAGTGACGTTCTTCCTTTCATTTCAAAGGCAACGATATATTTTGCACCTTTTTCCGCTGCCGTTATCTTGCTTTCATCGGAGAATTGCAGTGTACTGTATACTTTATGTATTTTTCCGTCGGCACCGTCAACAGTACTGTCATTTGCAGCCGGTCTGATGATATTCGATTCGTCTTCATCGAGTTCATCACCCTTAACAACAGCGATATAGTCAAATTTTGTTATATCGGTGTTTTCGGGTACGGCATATATAAAATACAGATCTTCTCCGTCTGTGCAATAGCTTATGTTATCTCTGACAGTCGTATATGTTGCGGCGATGTCTGATATTTCTTCGACATCTTCTCCATATACATATTCAATATCATAATTCTGCATATCAAGTTTTGCCGAATCATCGTTTAATATTGACTTTCCGTCTTTGATCGCAAATATTTTGTCAAGTTCCTCTTTAGTCGGTTCTTCTCCCTCTAAGAAACCTGTCATTTCGTATTTTATAATAGTATTGCCTATTCTTTGAAGAGGCTTTACGCTCGCAGATGCTTTACTGATAGTGAAAGCTGCTTTGACAGTTGTGGGCAGATAATTTTCGTTTTTATCGGAGATAGTAACATCTGCTTCATATTTTCCCACATCTTTCGGTGCTTCGGAGAGTTCGGTCTTAGTATCCGAATCAGTTGATTTGTAATATTTATCTATCGTAATTACTCTGTCCTCTTCGGGAACATTTGTAAAAGCTTTCGGTTCCTGACCTGCTAACGGAATGCCGTTATAAGTAGTGCGGCTGTCATCTCTTTCAAAAGTAACAGACGGACTTCCTCCCAAAGTAGGGTGTAGCTGATTTGCCTTCGTTATCTCCCAGTCAATGTCAAATGAACCTGTGTAGTTGCCTGTTCCCGTTATAGCAGCGGTGTATTTGCCGACTTCTTTCTTGGTGAAGTCTGTGCAGATATAATCTTTGTCAGCGGTGAGATAACCTTTTGTAATTCCGTTTTGCAATATCAGAACGGGCTGCTGTTCACTGCCGTTATATTCCATTGAAGTGTTTTCTGTTTTCTCGCTTATTATTTTGTTCAATCCTACATTATCAACAAAGGAAAGCGGTTCAATCACAAGTTCTTTATCCTCAAAGTCAAATATGTATTTTGGATATTTGGCTGCGATAGATTCATCTATGGTATATGTATATGTACCGGCATCGAGATATTCGGTATCGGTAACGTCTTTTCCGTCCTTACAGACTCTGACAAGAGATGCCTTATCGCTGTCGGAGAGCGTATCGGTATTTACAAAACCCACAGCATTTTTTATATCGGCTGCCGCAGCGGAAGTTTTTACTGTACTGTAAGCATAAGTTTTTGTCCCCATTGTAACGGTTACGGGAGCGGGTGTTATCTCGAAAGAACCGGATATGCCAAAATTTTTAAAACTAACTTCGGAATGATAAAGATTCATCTTTACGACATACTTGCCTATTTCAGTCGGTGCATCAATGGCATCACCTACGGGATCGCCGTTTGCATCGGCTTTATAGTATGTTACCGTCTTATTGGTATTCTTATCGTCAAGCAGCGACTGTACAAGCTCGGATCTTGACGACTCAAGTCCGGATTTTGCAATTGGCACAGGATCGCTGTAAGGCTGTCCGTCATATGTTTTATTCTTGGCATTGATATCCGTATCATCCGAAATATCAATAGGATCGATATTGTAATACAATTTCGTTTCTCCTGTGTAGTTTCCTATTCCTTTAATGGTTATCGGATACTCTGTCGCCAAGGTAGAAAGAGTTACGGAATATGTATAGTCTGTTCCCTCTCTGAGTGTTGTATCGCCGTATTTTAGTTCGATCGCAAATTCGGGTTCTTTGCCGTCGTAATCTTTTGATTCAGGGGTAACAGTCGCCGATATATCGGTGTCACTAATGTTCTTTGCCGTTACTTCAATTTTTTTGGAAAGGGTATAGATTTTTCCGTTGATCGTAACTTTCATAATGGCTTCATATTCACCCACAGAAAGATCGTATTTATTGCTGACCTTAGTGACGGTATATCCGGTCGCAATGCTTTTGTAGGTAATATCTTCCGCATCTTGAATAAGAACAGTGTTCGGAGTTTCGGAAGCGACGAATCTTTCCGCACCGACATAGCCTGTATTCGGGTTGTATACCGCATCTACAGCGGAAATGCTTGCTATCTTTTTCAGGTCGCCCGATTCGTATTTGCAGCCTGCTTCTATATATGTATTGTCACTGCTTTGGGCAACTGTAATTTCGTGTTCGTGCGAAACGGTTATGACCGTATCGGACAATATAAATTCATATATATACGAACCATCACCGTTACGAGTTTCATACGTTCTGCCGGTAATGTCGGGATTTACTTCCTCATTGTTTTCATTCTTAAAGGTCAGCTTGGCATCGGATAATATTTTAATTTTCGATTCGGTTCCAAGTGAATCAGCAGAATTAAGGCTTTTTTCCTCACCATCGACTGAAAAGCTTGTAATGTACCCTGCTGCATCGGAGTTTATCGTCATATAGGCTCCGATTTTTACATCGGCTGCCATTACGAGAGCCACATTGCCCGGCAGTCCGACAGCTTCCGAGCCTGCGGGGATACTACCCGATACGCAGAGGACAGCCGCCGCAAATCCCAATGTATATTTCAAATAATTGCGTTTCATCATTCTCCTCCTTGATAAGACGCTTTGTCTATAACATATAACTTCATCTTAATTTTAAAGTATATCATCTGTTTGTAATTTTGTAAAGTGATTTTTTCAAGAATTTTTATTAAAAATTTTTATCATATAGCCTTTGACGATATGAAATAATACTTGCAATGAGAGGATTTTTGGTATATAATTTGATATATGAGTTGTATGGTATAATATGCTTTTGTACTTTACAGCAGTTCGGAACGGTATTAAAAAAGGAGGAATAAAACAATGCTGTTAAGAATAAAAAAAATTCTGGTACGTTCGGCAGTATTGACGGCTGCGGCACTGCTGACGGCGGTTTGGCTGCCCGAGGTCGTGCCTGCACCCGATAATGCGGCGACGGTTTATGCAGATGTGGTCACTTTAAACGGAACGGGTACGGAGGAAGATCCGTATCAGATAAGCAGTGCGGAAGAATGGAACGCTTTTGCCGCAAAAGTAAACGGCGGTGAAAGTTCGGCTTGTGCGGTGCTTAAAAAGGATATAACCGTATCAACTACGGTAGGTACATCGAAGAATCCGTATTCGGGTGTATTTGACGGAGACAGTTCTACTTTGACAGTAAACATAGATAAGGGCGGAAACGGCTGTGCTCCTTTTCAATATGTAAGCGGAGCAACGATAAAGGAACTTGATACGGCAGGCAGCATTACATTGCAGTCGGCTGAAGACTATTATGCTTCGGGTCTTGTCGGATACATTACAGGCGACAAAGAGACCGATATATTAAGGTGTATATCCTATGTGGATATTAAATTCCCAAGCGGAACAACGGACGTATATTCGGGCGGTCTGGTCGGAAATGCGGGAAACTCCAAATTTTATATGATGAACTGTGCTTTTGCGGGAAGTATAGGCTATGCTGACGGTGCGCAGGGCAGTCTGTCGAATATCGGCGGTCTTGTCGGCTGGGATACGGGTTCAACTCCGGATATTGAATATTGTCTGAACGAAGGTACTTTTTCAAATCCCGGCGATATATCCAAAATCGCAAGAGTAAGCGGCAGAGGAGTTATAAAAAATTGCTATTCGATCGTCAATGCAGTATCTAAAGGGAGCGGAAACGATGACAGAGGCGAATATATGGAATTAGGCAAAGGGCTTGTGGAGAAACTCGGATATTATGCATGGCAGATAATAGACGGTAAAGCAGTTCGCAGTCGTCCTTTCGGTGTTGAAACGGATATATCGAAATTGATGGAGGACAGCAGTCTTTATCAGGTCGATGTTTTTCATATAATGAATCCCGGCGAGAGTATTCCCGTTGAGTTCAGTCTTAAAATCAATGATGACAACAAACTCGTAGAGGACAGAGATTACACACTTACACTGAAAAAAGGTGATACCGTATATGAGAAGTTTACCGAAGGCGGAACTTACACGCTGACGGTAGCGGCAAAAAAGGGAAGTGTATTCACAGGCTCTACAACTATAGAGAATATAGTTGTAGTAGAGAGCGAAACATTAAAAGATGATACAAATAATGAATACGGCGGTCTGAAATATCTGAACATGAAGAAGATAGAA
This sequence comes from Bacillota bacterium, assembly GCA_017483905.1. Classification (GTDB taxonomy): domain Bacteria; phylum Bacillota; class Clostridia; order Lachnospirales; family CAG-274; genus RGIG4831. Next base: position 1,945 of record JAFUUG010000197.1, on the reverse strand, counting down.
TCCGACAAAAGCAATGAATTGGGCTATTTAACCGTTCCCGATGATGTAAAAAGTTTTGTAATAAATGATGATAACGGATATAAAGGAGCATACACGCCATCATATTATGGAACAAGCACTATGAAGATATCTGCACCGAAAAATACCATAATAAAACTGAAAGGCTCTTACGAAAACACTAATTCTACTGCTTATGAGACTCCTCTGTATATATATGACGGAGATACTACAGCAGGAGATAAATGCCTGTTCTATTGTAACAGTAAAGGTTCTTTTAATATAGATTTAATAAGTTCGGGAAACAATATCACGATCTTATACAAAGTTCTGTCAGCTCATACACCTGTAAGCAAAGGGTTTCAAATGACTGCAGATATAATAGAAAAGGATGCGACTGAATACGGAATAACCATTGGCGAAGAATGCCGTATTGTATGCGACAAGGATAACGCAACATTTGCGGGCGATATAGTGACACTGACGCCGGAGATCGATGAAGGTTATATGCTGAAAGGTATAACTGTGGAGGCAGCCGGAGCCGGCAATATAGAAGTAGCCGGCAGTAACGGAAAGTTTACATTTGAAATGCCGGCGGAAGACGTTACAGTGCACGCTGAACTTATCAAGTGCGACGGCAGCGGAACGGTGAGCAATCCATATCAACTTGATTCCGTCGAAAAATGGAACGCATTTTGCTATACCACAAGCACTTTGAATCCGGGAGCCTGCGCTGCTATGACAAGTGATATCACATTAGAGACGGACTCCTCTATGGCAGCTGCCGATGTGAATTACGGATACAGCGGAACATTTGACGGAAAGGGACATACACTCACCCTTAATTACGGAAAAGATTCGTATGCTGACGATGTAGGTATAGCACCGTTTCTTTATCTCAGAGGGGGAACGATAAAAAATCTGACTGTCGGCGGTACGATAACTACTGATAAGAAATTTGCCGCAGGACTTGTAGGAACAGCTGTACGTTCCAAAAGTGATACAACGTATGTTGAAAGCTATATCAGGCGCTGCCGCAGCAAAGTTAAGATAAGCAGTACGCTCTCGGGTGACGGAACTTACGGTGGTTTTATTTCACAAATATCGGGAAAAGATTCTCGCTTATATTTAGAAGACTGTCTTTTCGATGGAGTGATAGATGCGCCAAATGTAACCAACTGCGGTGGATTTGTCGGTTGGAGAGCATATGATAACCGCATTAATTTCAAAAACTGCTTTAATAACGGCGATCTCAGTTCAATGCTCAACAGGGGCGGCAGTGCGACATTTATTCGTTTTACGCAGGATGGTCCGTATGTCAATTTTACTACATATTCGGGACAATGCCTTTACGGCAAAAATGCGGTCGTAGAAAACGCGTCCGATGCTTATTCCGGTAATCAGGGCAGCTATGTCGAAGATAAATCAAATGCCGAAATTTCAGAACTTCTCGGCAACCGTTGGATAGTAAGCGGAGATGACGTTATACCGGCAACTTCTAATGCGGAGAGATTTTTTTCTGTAAATGATAAGGAAAATACAGGCTATTGTCTTGATATAAACGATGATAAACTCTACCTTGTTTATTTCGTTAAGGGAACAGCGGAGGAACTTGAAAATTACGATTATATCGCACTCCTTAAAAACGGTGAGATCCTTGCGCCTTCGGAAAACGTATCCGAAAGCGAGAAAGAGGGAAAAATACAGACTGTATATAAAGCTGTGCAGTTTGAAGACGGCAGCACGATAAAAGCTACAGATCATGGGGCGAATTATCTTGTTGTACTTAAAATAGCTGATAAAACATCTCTTCCCGATACATCTACCTTTGACATAGTTTTGCACAAAAAGGGACAGACGGAAGAACAATAAAAAGCGCTAACGTAATGCCTCCGGATTATAAGTGATTTGGGGGCATTTTTACGCAGTCGGGCAGTTTTTCAATTAT
>JAFUUG010000196.1 GCA_017483905.1 Bacillota bacterium | reverse complement strand
TCCGTATCTATTATATCCGCTCCGGCTTCTATCGCTTTAAGATAAGTCATAGAGGCAACACCGCTTGTATAGTGAGAATGTACCTCTATCGGAACACTCACGTTTTCCTTAAGTGCCTTTACCAGTTCGTATGCAGGCAGCGGCAGTAAAAGTCCGGCCATATCCTTTATACATATCGAATCTGCGCCTATATTTTCAAGCTGTTTTCCAAGTTCTACATAATAATCAAGTGTATGTACATCGCTCAATGTATATGATATTGCAAGCTGTGCGTGAGCATTTTCTTTTTTTGTAGCCTTTACAGCCGTTTCGAGATTTCTGACATCATTAAGTGCATCAAATATCCTGAGTATATCTATACCGTTTTCGATACTCTTTCTGACAAACATTTCAACCACATCATCAGAATAATTTTTATATCCCAAGATATTCTGTCCTCTGAGAAGCATCTGAAGCTTTGTATTCTTGACGGCAGAACGTATTTTCCTCAATCTGTCCCAAGGGTCTTCTCTTAAATATCTGAGACACGAATCGAATGTTGCACCACCCCATACTTCCATTGAGTAAAAGCCTGCCTCGTCCATTTTCGCAAGTATAGGCTGTATTTCTTCTATTCTCATTCTTGTTGCGATAAGTGATTGCTGACCATCTCTGAGTGTTGCATCACATATTTTAACGCTTTTCATATTTTACGCCTCCGTTCAATTTCCGAATAATGTAAGGAATATGCCCGATGCCACAGCCGAACCTATAACGCCTGCTACATTCGGACCCATCGCATGCATAAGGAGGTAATTATTTGGATTTTCCTCCTGTCCGACTTTCTGAGCCACTCTTGCCGCCATAGGCACAGCCGAAACGCCTGCCGCTCCGATAAGCGGATTTATTTTCCCGTTAGTAAGTTTACACATTATTTTTCCGAATACAACGCCGCTTGCCGTTGAAAAAGCAAATGCCGCAAGTCCAAGCCCAAGTATTCCGAGAGTCTGCCAGTTAAGGAAGCTGTCTGCACTTGTAGTCGCCCCCACCGTCACACCTATAAAAATGCTCAATATGTACATCATAGCCTCCGATGCGTGTGTAGCAAGCTTGTCCGTCACACCCGATTCCTTGAATAAATTTCCGAGCATGAGCATACCGATAAGAGATGCAGTCGAAGGAAGTATAGATATTACCACTATCGAAGTGATTATAGGGAATAATATCTTCTCTTTCTTTGAAACAGGTCTTAACTGTTCCATTTTTATAGCTCTTTCTTCCTTTGTTGTCAGAAGTCGCATTATAGGCGGCTGAATAACGGGAATAAGAGCCATATACGAATAAGCAGCAACGGCTATCGTACTTAGTATCTCGGGTTTTAACTTTGTAGTCGTATAAATAGCCGTAGGGCCGTCCGCCCCTCCTATTATACCGATAGATGCCGCAGCATTCACATCAAAATCAAATCCCTCTATATTTATTATCTTTCCTATCGCAAGCGCACCCAAAAATGCGGCAAATATACCAAACTGCGCAGCCGCTCCGAGTATAAGGCTTTTCGGATTGGCTATCAGAGGACCGAAATCCGTCAGTACTCCTACTCCCATAAAGATCAGCGGCGGAAATATCGAAAGTTCGTCACCTTGATATAAATACCACAGCATACCGCCATGTGTATTATCCGTAGGCGGATCCATAAGTCCCGTTCCGGGAATATTTACAAGCAGCATACCAAATGCTATGGGAAGCAGCAGCAGCGGCTCATATTTTTTTACTATCGCAAGGTAAATAAAAAACACCGCAATACATATCATTATCAGAAATTTGTAATTGTCCCCCTGAAAAAAAAGTACAATACTTGATTCATTCAGCAGTCCCCTGACCGCATCCGAAAAGATCTCAAAAAATTCACCCATATGAATGACCTCCGCTTATGCAATAGTAACCAGTACATCTCCGGAATTTACGGAATCACCCTTGTTTACATCTATACTTGCAACAGTACCGGCGATTGGAGTAACGATCTCGTTTTCCATTTTCATAGCCTCAAGTACGATAACTATCTGATCAGTCTCTACCTTGTCACCCACACTCACCTTTATATCGAATATCTTACCCGGCATCGGAGCTTTTACAGGAGTAGCGCCGCTTACATTAGCTTTAGGTGCTTTTTCTTCTTTCTTGGATTCTGCCTTTGGTGCAGGTGCAGCCACAGGAGCAGGTGTGGGAGCTGCCGCAGTAACAGGTGCGCTGCCGCCGGCAACTTCCTCTACAGCCACATCATAAGTATTTCCGTTTACAGTCACTCTGAAATTTTTCATAATTAAAATATCCTCCTATAACAAAGTAGTTTATGACAAATAATTTATCCTCTGTTGTTCGTATTTTGCCTCTATATTCCATTGTTTTGTTTTTCTTATGCTTCTTACAACAAGCTTATCTGCGGAAGTATTCATACTTGCCGCTATACAGGCCGTTATCACTGCCACAAGTTCGAGTTCGTTGCTTACATCCTCTTCGGCCGCTTCTTCAATGATCACTTCCTTGTTTTCTTCCTCTTTTATTTCAGGTACACTAACGACTTCTTTAACTTCTTCTTTTTTCTCCGTATTTGCATATTTAAGTAAACTAAGTATTATGGATATAAGTACAAGCACAAAGAACACGATTATAAATCCGGCAGCCGCTATGGCAAGCCCCTCGCTCATACTTGTATTATTCGTTATTTCTTTATCACTTGAAACTTCTGTCATTTCGATTTTTTCGGAATATTCCAAAGCATCAAAATTTTCATCATCATTCTCATCACTTACCGCTATACCTTTGACAGCCGGCTCTTCTTTATAGGTCGTATTTATATTTTCATTTATTTCGGAATTGTTCATCATCACACCTCATTTAAAATTCAACGCTTGAATGTTTTCTTGCGTGTTTGAGAACTCTCTTTGATGCAAGCATATCAAAAACCGCAATAAGCCTTTTTCTCGTTGCACTCGGAATTATAACATCATCTATATATCCCTTTGATGCCACATATTCGGGCGATGTCACCTTATCGTATTCTTCACCCGAAAGCTCCATTATATTTGTATAGCTTGCCTTATCCATTATCGCAATACTTGCCGTAGGCCATGCAAGCACTATATCCGCTCCTATGTGCTTGCTGTTCATAACGACATAAGCATTTCCCACAGCATGTCTTATCAGTAAGTTTACTCTCGGAACAGTAGAATTTTTAAGCGTAAACATAAGCTTTGCTCCGTATCTTAAAAGACCTCTTCTCTCTTCCTCAACACTTGACACATACCCCTCTATATCCGTTATCGTAAGTATCGGTATATTAAAGGCATCACAGAAACAAGCAAATCCGCCCATTTTTTTCATGGCATCGACATCGAGAAGCCCGTTATTTGCAATCACGCCTGTCGTCATTCCGTTAAGCTTTATAAATCCGACGATTGCTTCTTCCGTATAGTTTTTCTGAAACTCCATAAAATGATTATTGTCTGCAATGCTTGTTATTATTGCCCTTACATCTGATTTTTCATCATCGGAGATTATCGAATTAAGTGCTTCATCTTCTCTGTTTATATCGTCTGTACACACTTCTATGTAAGGTTCTTCCATATTATTCGGAGGAAGCATTTCAAGAAGTTCCCTCACCCCGTCGAAACAGCCTTTTTCGTCTTTATAGCTAAGGTGTATCATTCCCGCCTGACCTTTTGCACCGCCAAGTTCATCATAGCTTGTTGATTTTCCCTCAAGACCGTCAAAAGTCGATGGACTCGTCATAAAAAACTTTGCATTGCTCTCCGTCATTACTATAAAATCGGATAGCAGAGGGGAAAATGCCGCAGTACCAAGACAATCCCCCACTATAACGCTTATCTGCGGTATAACGCCGCTTGAACAGCATTGTTTTGAAAACATTATGCCGTAAGCCTCAAATACATCAACTCCGTCTTCTATCAGCAGACCCTCCGAATCGAGGATACCAACTATCGGTGCTCCCATTTTCAGAGCATTTTCATATAAATTAGCTATTTTGTCAGCGTGTGAAACACTTACAGGTCCGTCCTGACTGTATGCGTATACAAGTCTGCCATTTATGTACCCGAATCCCGTAACAACACCGGCCTCCTTATTGTGACCTCCTATCTCCACGAATCCGTTTTCATCAAAAAGCTCTTCAAGCCTCTTCTGAGCAATCGATGATTCGCTGTTCATTTTTGCAATGTGTTCATTTACCTTATCAAGTGTACTCATTGAATAACCTCCGATTGTCATATTTGATTTTTCGCATAAGAAAAACACCTGCTTATATTATATAATAGTTTCAGCCTTTTTGTCAATCAAAGGAAACAATGATAAGACAATTTTATAAATAATTTTACGGTTAAAGAAACAGCTATAATACTCCGCATAGTATTTCTGCCGTAAAAAAAGCCGTTGCCCGATGATCTCAAGATCATTTTGCAACAGCTTTTTTACTCATTGACAGCTAATAGCTGCGTACACAACTTATACCGGGCGAGCAGACCGTTTTATTTCTTATCCTGATTGAAATAGCAGAATGCGTTCTTGTAGCAAATATCTTTCACAAGCTGACCTGCAAATTCAATATCATTATCATATTCGCCGTCTTCGATCCATTGTCCGATTATATTGCAGAGTATTCTTCTGAAATACTCATGACGTGGGTATGAAAGGAAACTTCTTGAATCTGTGAGCATACCGATGAATTTACCGATAACACCGAGGTTTCCGAGTGCCTTGATCTGTGCTTCCATACCGTCTTTATTGTCATTGAACCACCAGGCCGTACCGAACTGTATCTTTGATGCAGCTTCGCTTGACTGGAAACAGCCGAGGATAGTTCCAATCACCTGATTGTCGGCAGGATTTCCTGCAAATAATATAGTCTTTGGAAGATTATCATTATAAGCAAGCTTATCAAGGAGATTAGTAAGACCTTCGCAGCTTGACCAGTCCGAGATACAGTCAAATCCCGTATCAGGACCCATTGTTTCAAACATCTTTGTATTGTTGTCACGCTTG
>JAFUUG010000195.1 GCA_017483905.1 Bacillota bacterium | reverse complement strand
TTTTCAATTCATGACGCATTACCTTTGCAAGAGGGCAGACAGAGGTTTTATAAATATCGGATATTTTAAATCTGCCTGCATCGAGTTTGTTTCCCGCACCCATTGCACTGATGATCGGAACACTGTATCTGTTGCAGCGCATGACAAGCTCGATCTTGGCGGTTACGGTATCTATCGCATCGACAACATAATCATAGCCTCCAAAATCAAAGTCATCGGCATTTTCGGGAAGAAAAAAGCATTTATGTATATTTATCTGCGAATCCGGGTTTATGTCAAGCATACGCTCTTTCATGACATCTACTTTATATTTTCCGATGGTTTTATGAGTGGCTACTATTTGTCTGTTGATATTTGTGAGGCATACTTTATCATTGTCGATAAGATCGAAGTTTTTTATACCGCTTCTGATGAGTGCTTCACAGACGTAGCCGCCGACTCCGCCGATACCGAATATTGCGATATGTTTATCGGAAAGGAGTTTCATGGCTTCTTTACCGAGAAGAAGCTGTGTTCTTGAAAATTGGTCAGGCATTTTTTATTCTCCTTTTATTTTTTATATGGTAACAAGATTTTTTTAGTATAACATAATTTTCGGAAAATGTAAATGATGTTATTATTTTGGAATATCATACAGAAAAATGTTTTTGTAGGGAACACTGTAAAAAAATGTCTTTATTTTTTATCTGAATTATGTTATTCTATGTATGTGAGTAGATTCGTGAAACATTTCTGTTGTCAGGTATAATATAAAAAAATGTGGGAGAAGATCAAAATGAAAGGTATTTTATACGGAGTCGGGGTTGGTCCCGGTGATCCCGAATTGATGACATTAAAAGCTGTAAGGATAATTGAAGAAAACGATGTGATCGCTGTTCCGGGTAAAATTCCCGAAGAAACAGCGGCATATAAAATAGCATCAGCGGTCATTCCGTCACTTGCGGAAAAAAAATTGCTGCCGATGGATATGCCTATGGTAAAGGATAGAGAAATAATAAAAAGCGAACATGAAAAATGTGCAAAAATAATAGAGGGTTTTCTTGGATCGGGCAAAAATGTAGTATATATAACACTTGGAGATCCAACAATTTATTCTACGTTCGGTTATTTGCAAAAAATCATTGCAAAAGATGGCTTTGAAACTGAATATATAAGCGGTATACCATCTTTTTGTGCCGCAGCCGCCAAATTAGGTCAGCCGCTCGCAGAGTGGAATGAACCACTGCATATAATTCCGGCATTTCATAAAAATAACAACAGCATACATAGTTGTGATGGGAATTATATTTTAATGAAATCAGGCAAAGATATCAAACAGCTTAAGGAAACTTTAAAAAAAGAAAGATTTAGTGCATGGGCTGTTGAAAATTGCGGTATGGAATGTCAACGTATTTATCGAAGTATAGAAGAGTTTCCGGATAATGCGGGATATTTTTTTCTTATTATGGCAAAAAAATCGTAGATCGCTGAAATTACAGGCGAGTGAAAAATTCACTTTCATGTTGACCGGAAAGCTGTGTTTTCCTTTTATTCAAAGGTGATGTCATCGGATATTGAACCGAAAGATTCTTTCGTTATTTCAGTATCATCTATTGTATCATCTTTTGAACCGTAATGTTCAAGGCTCTTTTCGTCATAATCTTCTTTCTTTATCGGCATTATATCGAATTTTTTCTCAAAGATATCTTCAAGTGCGTTTTCAATATCGTCTTTTATGTCGCATACTCTGTCATAATGTCCCTTTGTATTACAGACGATGTACAGGAATTTATCCTCAAGGTTTCTTGGAGAAACTTTTATCAGTACACCTTGATTGAATGCTTCAAATCTTTCGGCTACTTTGTTCCAGTTTTCTATAACATTTCTGACATCATCGGGAACAGCTTTTTCCTTTATTATTTTTTGGGGAGTATCGGCTATAGGAGAGAGCTGCTGTACGGCGGAGGATATAACACCGATTGATATCTTTTTCTCAAGCTCGGCTATTTTTCCCATCATACTGCCGATAGTATTGCTGTCATCACTTAGAGGATTGCATATTTTTATGCAGCATACCTCAAGTAAAATTCTTGGATTTGAAGAATACTTTATTTGTGTCTGCAATAAAGAAAAGCGGTTGATATAATCTATCAGTTTTTCTTTATATATTTTATTTCCCTGTGATATATACTTTTCCTTCGTTTCTTTTGTAAAATCGGATATAGCGGAATCTAAGCCGATAGCCGATAATACGGTAACATTACGCAGATGAAGTATAAGTTCGCTTACAAATTGTCCGATATCTCTGCCTTTTAATACTATATCATCTATTATTTCCATTACTTTTTTGCTGTCAAGAGAATCAAGTGCATCCGTAAATTCAAAAAATACACTTTTATCAACAGAGCCGACAAGCTCAAGAACATTTTCGAGCGTGATCTTTTCACCGTAAAAAAATGAGATACACTGATCAAGAATACTAAGGGCATCTCGCATACCTCCGTCGGCTACAGAAGAGATATATTCAAGTGCCTCGTCCTCTATATCAACTTTTTCGGCTGTCATATATTCTTTGAGTGCGTTATATATATCATTTGATGTAATACGTCTGAAATCAAATCTCTGGCAGCGGGAAAGTATCGTTACAGGTATTTTCTGCGGGTCGGTGGTGGCAAGAATAAATATTACAGATTTGGGAGGTTCTTCAAGCGTTTTCAAAAGTGCATTGAATGCAGATGCAGAGAGCATATGTACCTCGTCTATTATATAGACTTTGTAATTACCCTCTGTCGGAGTATACTGTACTTCATCTATTATTTTTCTGACATCATCGACACTGTTGTTGCTTGCGGCATCTAATTCTACAACATTGAAATTTCTGCCTTCATTTATATTTCTGCATACTTCACATTCACCGCATGGTTCTCCGTCACGAAGATCCATACAATTGACTGCCTTTGCAAATATTTTGGCGGTAGAGGTCTTACCTGTTCCTCTTGTACCGCAGAAAAGATATGCGTGAGTCACTCTGCCGCTTTCGATCTGATTTACAAGGGTCTTTACAATATGTTCCTGTCCTATTACATCGGCAAATCTGCTTGGCCTTAATTTTCTGTATAACGCAGTATATCCCATAGTATCTCCAACTTTCACTATTAAAAAATCCCGCACACCTGCCATCGACAGCCGCAGGTCCAACGTTACCGAAACAGTTAGCTCCGGTCAAGTTTCCTTGCGGCACATAGAAAAATCTGCTTAGTGCTGCTTCCTCTCGGATCTGACACGGTTCACAAATATCCTATTGCGCAAGACTCAACCATCAACACCACTTATCTCGGGCAGACTCAAACTTGCTGAAGCCTCCGAACAGGCATAATCCCTGCTATAGCGGAATTGCAGGCGACAGGGAACCGCTACCTCCCCGACTGTGCGAGAAAACTTATAACCATTATTGATACGAAACGAATATTATCGTAACGATACGTTTAATTTTATCATTTTGAATGACTTTTGTCAATCATTTTTTTCATTATTTTCGATAAATTCTTTTGCAAGCTCTTCTTCTTTAAAGTATATGCAGGCAAGCTCGACTTTATCTCTTGCATTTAAAAAAGCAGTTGCGACTACGGGGTCAAAATCTATGCCTATGCCATCTCTTATTATATCGAATGACTCGGCAAGGGTCATGGCATCTCTGTAACACCTGTCCTGAGATACGGCATCAAATACATCGGCAACTGCCATTATTCTTGCACTCAAAGGGATATTTTCGCCGAGAAGTCCCTCCGGATAGCCTGAGCCGTTCCATTTTTCATGATGATACATTGCAACATTGTATGCCATTTCGGCATAATAGCTGTCACCAAGATTTGCAAGTGATGACTTGATGATCTCTCCGCCTTTCTGGGCGTGTTGCTTCATAAGGGAATATTCATCGTTTGTGAGCCTTTCGGGTTTCTGAAGTACGGCATCAAGAACAGCTATCTTTCCTATATCGTGCATAGGGGCGGCATGCATGAGCGTTTCTGCATATTCATCTGTTAAAAGATCGGGCTTATAGCCTTCTTTTCGCAATTGCTCAAGGATTATCTCGACGTATCTTGTTGTTCTTCTTACATGAGCACCTGTGCTTTTGTCACGACCCTCGATAACATTAGCAAAAGAATTGACTATCTCTCTGTGAAATTCTTCAAGCTGTATATAGGCATAATTTTCTATGTGTATATTTACACTTAATATTATTATAAGAACTATAAAACAGGTAGTTCTTACACCGGGCAATGCCATTTGCAATACTACAGACAAAAAGAAGAGTATAAGGCACATACGCATTACAAATCGCTTATTACTCTTTACTTTTTTTCTGTTTACGGCAAATATTATCGTTCCGCAGATAATATATGCAATACCCATAATATAGCAGATATATGCAGTAATGCCTGTATAGTATACTCCTTCAAGCCCTCTGCGATATTCGATGGAAACGCTTGTGATAAGAGCTGCCAATATATTGGCAATATAGGGAATATTAACAAGCAGTGTTTTCCAGCCTTTATCCTTTATTTTTATTTCAAGCATTATAAAAATATAGCGCAAAGTCAAAAAAAGAAATGTGTCAAGGCTCAGAAAAAACATGAGTACTACCCATCTGTATGTATTATTACTTACAGAATCGGTATTTTCGCCGATATATATGGATAAAAGATCGAATATTATAGTCGCAGATGCCGTAAATAAAAGGTAATCAAATATTTTTATATTATAACTGTATCTTGAATGTTTATTGCTGTAAAGATTTACGGCAGCAATAAACATTATAATTATAAGAGATGCTATATGTAGCTGATAGGGCAGCATTGCATCACTCCTCCTGCCTTTTGCGCAAGCATCTCACTCTGTTTGAGAGAGGGGAATGCTTTATTTCGTATAATATAATATTATATCACAGAATTGGATATTTTCAAATATAATTATATTAATTTCAAAAAATTTTAAAATCAGTCGGTATTTCCTTATTGATAACCGATAAAACCTGTGGTATAATACCTGTCTTTAGAAGTTGAATCAAAAATATAGTGCTAAACCATATATTAAAACCTATGGTTTAGCATTTTCGTTATATCTGCATTATTTAAAAAATACGAAGTCAATGGAAGTTCAGTTTTCTCTGCAAGAGCTTTTATAAAATCAGAACTGCGAGTTAGGTTGATATATTTTCTTTCAGATACCTGTGCAACTCTGAAATCCCTGACAAATTCAAATATTTC
>JAFUUG010000194.1 GCA_017483905.1 Bacillota bacterium | reverse complement strand
TCGCAAAAACCATATTCGCACATTCTTTCAAACCATTGAGTATAAGGTGTCTTTATTTCAAGTGCCTTGTGTAGTTCTCTGCCTAAAACCGTAGGCTTTTCGCCGCTGTAGTCAATATTGATCAGTTCGTTCATAGTAATCATCTTCTCCTTTATTGATATTTGTGATTATTGAATGTTTCGTTTTTCGGTCATTTCTGTTTTTTATGTTGTAGTTATAGTTTTTATCAAAAGCTGTCATATAAAAATGACCGTTGTATAAATCATAGATAAAGTTTGTTTGCTTTATTATGAGTATAAATTTGGCTTTTGTTTCTTTCAGCAAGCCAAACAACCGTTTATGATCGGCTCTTGTAAAAATGCACCCATTATAATCGGAATATTTAATCGACCTCGTTTTTTAGATACGAAAAAAAGGAATAGTGACAAAAGACTATTCCTATTAAAAAATTTTAACTCACTATATTATTTTAGTTGAACCTGCTCAAAAGTGAGCAGGTTGAAATCAAAACCTTTCTTATAGATTTACAGGTTGAGTAAAAGATGATAAACTTATACATCTTCTACTCAATCATTTCTGTAAATCTAAACTCAAAATAAGATTAAATTTTTCGTAAGATGATTGTGGACTAAACAATAAACCTTGAATTTCTCACCTTTTTTGAGTTGGTCTAATTATACCACACTCGTAACCTGCGACCTTTCGCTTTTTCTGTTCGGTAATCGGCTTGGCCGTAAATTTGGACACCGATGCCGGTATTTTCGTTACGCTTGCCATTATATGTTCTCCTTTCTTTTCCTGTGTATCACCTTTGCGGGGATATACTTGAATGAATTTGTACTTCCGTCCTTGAAATGCAATGTAATAATGTCAACATTGATAGTTATTATTTTCAGCAATTCAAACATCCTGTCGGCATCAAAGTCATCCCAGCCGAGGCAGTCTGCAATTTGCTTTTTGAGAACATTATCCTGCGGTATAAGCGGTCTTGGGGATTCCTTATTCCTCTCGGTGTGTTCAACAGCTGACCATCGCACTTCGGTTGCCCCGTCAACATAGTGACGAAGCTGTGCCTGCAAATGACCGTGACAATGCTCACATTCGATAAAATGCGAAAAATCGTATTTGCATATACCCGTTTCTCTTGTTCTGTAGATTTCGGCGTGAGCTTTTCTACGTTCCTCCGACCACTGTGGACTTCTGTGCTTTTGATGCTTTCCTTTTCTGTTTTTGTGATAAAGGTAACTCGCTTTCTCTGCAATGCCGTTAATGATTTTCACACCATACCTTTCGGCAAATTCCTCTTGAGCCGCCTTGAATATTTCCATGCTGATAATTGCCGGATGTGTATCTTCGATAAAGTATTTCGGCAGTTCACCGTTGTTTTTTATTTGTTTATGCGTTATCGAATCAGTCGTGTAGACTTTTTGACAGAGCGTACAGCCGGTATACTTTTCCTGACGTATCATATTCGCAATAACCTCACTGCGAAGTTTCTTTCCCGTAAATGATTTGACCCCTTCAGCTTCCAACTTCTCACCTATAACGTAACAGGAATCACCGTCAAGAAACATTCTGAATATCCGCCTTACTACTTCGGCTTCATCCTCTTTGATCACATAATTACCGTTTTTTACTCTGTAACCATAAATCCTGCCTCTTCTCGGCACACCTTTTTCATAGAGCTTTCTGATTCCCCACTTACTGTTTTCGGAAATCGAACGGCTTTCTTCTTGCGCAAATGATGCAAGAATCGATAACATCAGTTCCCCGTCGCCCGAAAGTGAATTGATGTTCTCTTTCTCAAACCATACCTCTATGCCCAGCTCTTTCAAATGCCGCACAGTAGTCAGCAAATCCACCGTGTTCCTTGCGAACCTCTGAATCGACTTGGTAAGAATTATATCGATGTGACCTAATTCGCATTCTTTGAGCATACGATTAAACTCGTCACGCTTATCCGTTCCCGTGCCGGAAATTCCATAATCTGCGAACACTCCTGCGTATTCCCATTCGGAATGATGCTGTATGAGATCATTGTAATAACTTACCTGTGCGGAAAGAGAGTGTTTCATTCTCTCGGAATCCATAGACACACGGGCGTATGCACAGACCCTTTTTCTCTTTGCCTGAGTCTTGATTTTTTGTTCAAGCTTTGTGATTTTTGCCATAAAACCACCTTCCTTTCCGCTACTATACATCACTCTAAAACTCTATAAAGTCAAGGGTTTACCCGATAACAATGTTGCCGAAATCGGGCGGTATTTTTCGAGTAATTTTGTATCAATTATGGTGAATAATTCCCTGTCGATGATTCCTTTCTCAAGCATTGACTTCGCTATTGAAACAGAGATATAATAGAGCTTTTCAGCTTGAAACTGTTTTTCGCTCATCCGCAAAACCTCCTCCAAATCTATGCGTAACATAACAACCGTGTGAACAATACTTTCGACTGCTGTTACCGTATGCTGTAAATACTTTTCCACATCCCATACAAGTAAAGCTGTAGATCGCTTTTTGCTTGATTCTGTCAGCGTGTTCTTTCCACCACTTTTCGCGGCATGATTTACAACAAAATATGCGCCGTTTTCTTTTTTCCTGCTGTACGAGTAGTTTACCACATTCACGACATCTGTCCTTATCGGCAACGATCTTGTTGCCCGCTTTCAAAAGTTCATTCCTGCGACAGAAACTTTTTACTGTATCCTTTGAAATTTTAAGTTCACGGCTGATGTCCGCATATCCGTAACCTTTTCTGCGTAATTGTGTGATTTTTTCTTTCTGTTCGTTTGTCATGAAAATCATCTCCTGTGGGGGACTTGTAAAAAACAACCCCCATAAAATAAAAAAGAGCATTCAAAAGAACACCCATTAATTCATAAGTATCGTGTTGTTTATAGTTTTAACGCAAAAAAAAACATATATTTATTTCGTCTTTACAACAACTTTTCCGTCAACATATTCCACATCAAAAGTTCCCGTTGCGGAGGCAATACTGCGAATCGGCACATAATTACTGCCGTTTATGTTTAT
>JAFUUG010000193.1 GCA_017483905.1 Bacillota bacterium | reverse complement strand
TTTTACTCAAACCGAATATATGAGCCTGAACACAAGGCAGACAATGAGAAATAATAATGTGCTTGTAATAGGCGGTTCGGGAAGCGGTAAAACACGATTTGTTTTGAAACCAAATCTTATGCAGATGCATTCATCTTACATAATTACCGACCCTAAAGGAACTGTACTGCTTGAAGTCGGAAAAATGCTTGAAGATAATGGTTATAAAATCAAAATCTTTAACACGGTTGACTTTAAGAAATCAATGCACTATAATCCTTTCGGTTTTATCAAAGATGAAAAAGATATTCTCGTATTTGTAGATTTGCTAATGACATCTACAAGTAAAAAAGGTACTACCGCAGCAGATCCGTTTTGGGAAAATGCAGAAAAAATGCTTTATATGGCACTAATAGGATATATGTTCTATGAATTGCCCGAAGAAGAGCGAAATTTTGCAGAATTGGTAAGTATGGTAAATGCAATGGAAATCCACGAAGATGATGAAACATTTATGAATCTTGTTGATTATCTTTTCGAAGAAATTGAACTCGGCACAAAAGCATTTTATGAAAAATATGGTTTAGAAAAAGACGATCACTATCGAGATAACGAAAATGTGAAAGCAAGACCTAACCATTTTGCATTATCTCAATATAAAAAATTTAAGCTCGCTGCGGGAAAAACAGCCAAATCTATTCTTATTTCCGCAGGAGTAAGGCTTTCGCCTTTTGATGTTGCCGAAGTCAGAGAGCTTACGAGATATGATGAAATGGAACTCAGCACAGTAGGAACATACAAAACTGCTCTTTTCATCATAATCGATGATAAAATACCAACTTTTAATTTTTTGGCAGCGATAATGTATAGTCAGCTTTTTAAAGAATTGTGCGATATGGCAGATAATGTCTATGGCGGAAGATTGCCTGTTCACGTCAGATGCCTCTTAGACGAGTTTGCGAATATCGGGCAAATTCCTAATTTCGACAAACTGATAGCAACTATCCGAAGTCGAGAAATCTCGGTAAATGTAATATTGCAGAATATGGCACAGCTTGAAGCTCTCTATGATAAAAGTGCAGGAACAATCGTAGGAAATTGTGACAGCACATTATTTTTGGGTTCGGGCGAAGAAAAAACAATGGAAAGTATCTCAAAACGAGTCGGAAAGACAACGATAGACCATAGAGGTACTTCCGAAACAAAAGGAATGCAAGGGAGTTATTCTTTGCAAGACCAAATTCTCGGAAGAGAACTTATAACAGCAGATGAAGTCGGCAGACTTGATAACAAGGAATGTATTTTATTTATACGAGGATTGAAACCGTTTAAGTCAAGAAAGTACGATTTGACAAAGCATCCGAACTATAAATTGACCGCCGATTCAAGTCAAGATAATTATTTCGATATCAATGAATTTATGGAAAAATATCAGGCACAAAGGATACAGGATAAAATAGACGATGAAAATGATAAAGAATTTTATTCACATCTTATGAATCCGACAAATGACCTTTCGGCTTGAAAACAAGGAGGAATTAAAATCTATGTTAAGTGAAAGAAAAAGAAAAGAGGAAAGAAGAAATTTCGTGACCTCAAAAGCAATGAATTTTATGGTAATGACTTTGATTTTTACAGTATGCCTTATGAGTGTAAATTGTTTCGCTGCTGGTTCTGCACTTGATTCTGCAAAAAACTTACTGAGTAAAGGTGCAATAGCAGGTGGTTCGCTTTGGGCAGTATGGGGACTTGTTCAGCTTGGTATGTCAATAAAAGACCACAACGGACCCGGAATACAGGGTGCAATTTGGCAGCTCATCGGAGGTGCTATCATTATTGCCGCTGGCTCTGTAATAAGTACTGTTGATTTGTCAATGTCTTGATTCACAACGATATTTGTAAACCGACTTGTGTTCAAATTGGACACAGGTCGGTTTATTGAAAGGATATGATGAATTGGAAGAATTACTGAAGGGAATGTTACTCCAAATTCTTAATTTTTCGTCCATATTTCCAACGGGATTTTATGACACCATAAAAGCATCATTATCGGATTATATGGGTGGAACTGTTCTGACAGCAATAGATGGTGTTATGAGAGGGACTATATTTGCAATCGGTGCATCTATGCTGTCACTTTTTATGCTTATGGATCTAATAGCTATGGTAAACAGATATAATTCCGATGGCGGAATTACGGGAATAAAACTTCCCGCAAATATGTTTATCAGATTTGGGATATTTACATTTTTGTACTGCAATTTAGGTAAAGTAATGCTTGGAATACAAGAAATAGCGATTAATATTGCTTCGGGAATTTCAGAATCCGAATTAAATATAGATACATCAACCTTAAATACAATAACCGATGTATTTACAAATATGAACATATTTGAACAAGTCGGTGCGTTTATACTGATTATAATTATATTCTGTATTACGGAAGTGATATTTTTCGTTATACAGACCATAGTATTTTTCAGAATATTTGAATTGTTTATTGTATATATGTTCGCACCGATACCGCTTTCCACACTGGCAAGTCAGGAATTCAGGTCTGTTGCCATAAACTACCTAAAAAATTTCCTTGCAATATGTCTGCAAAGTGCAATAATTCTTGCTTCATTTAAATTGTATAACATAATAATGGTATCTTATATTCCGACAACAGTGCCTGCGTCATTGACAAGCTGGGATGTATTTGTTCAGATACTCGTGCCGATGACGGGTTATCTTTTTGTTTTGGCAGCAGCAGTTTTTTCATCGGGAAGAATATCAAAATCGATTGTAAACGCATTTTAGAAAGGAGCTGTTAAGAGTGGCAGGAAGTATAGAGGTACGAATACCAGAAGAAATTATGGAATACAAAGAAAGTATTCTTATGGGGCTTTCGGTACGACAGCTTGTATGCGGAAGTATAGCTTTGGCAGTCGGTATTCCTACCTTTTTTCTCTTGAAAGGTATCAGTGAAGATTTAGCTACTTATGCAACAATGGTTGTTGTTATTCCTGCGTTTCTTGTTGGATTTATAAAAAAAGACGGCTACAATTTTGAAACTTATTTCAAAATAAGGCTGTATAATTTTTTTGCAAAATCCAAACGTGGATATGAAACGGAATTGCAAGACGGGTTGCCGATAGATGTCGAAGAATACAGAGCAATAATGCAGGAAATAAACAGTGAAGATAATGTAAAAAAAGGAAGTGAAAAAAGTGTTCGGAGCAACAGTAAAACAAAAAAAGCAAAAAAATTATACAGACCCGAATGTGAATTTATCGAAGTCACAGAGAAAAGCATTAAAAGAAAAAGAAAAGCAGCGTACAAGAGCATTAAAGCAAAAGCAAGAAAATATTAACAAGAAAAATGCAGCCAAAAAGAAAAAAATAAAATCAGATGCAGCACCGAAAACTTGTCAGCAGACATTAAGATATAAATATATGCACCAAAACGGGATATGTCAAATCGGTGATAATTTCTTCTCTAAGCAGCTTAAATTTTCCGATATAAATTATCAGGTCGCTCAAAGAGATGAAAGAATAGATATATTCAGTAGATACTGCGAACTTCTCAATTATTTCGACAGCAATGTAAATGTGCAGATAACCGTACATAACCGCCGAATCGATAAAGATGAATTTAAGTCGCAGATGTTACTCAGATTTAAAGGTGACAATAAAGACGAATTAAGGCAGGAATACAACAAGATGCTTGAGGGCAAGGCATTACAAGGACAAAACAGTATTGTCAGAGAGAAATATATAACATTTGGCATAGAAGCTGATAATTATCAAGACGCATATCCTGCTTTAATGCGTATCGAAACAGATGTAACAAACCAATTAAGAGGACTTGGCTGTGATATATATACTATGTCAGGAGAAAAAAGACTTGAATATATGAACAGCATACTCAATCCGTCAGAGCCTTTGCATTTCGATTATGACGAGCTGCTTACGACAGGTTTGACTACAAAAGATTTTATATGCCCATACTTTTTTGATTTTAACATAGATAATAAAAGGTCTATGTTTGAATTCGGTGATTATTTCGGACAAGTGCTTATGATAAAAAAATTTCCGACCGATTTAACGGATACATTACTCAATGCACTTTCCGAAATCCCGTGTAATACAACAATAAATATCCATACAAATTCTATGGATAACAGCAAGGCTATGGAAATGGTAAAAACAAAATTAGCCTTTATGGAGCAGGACAAGATGAACAAGCAGCAGAAACTTCTTCAGCAGATGGCAGACCCCGATATGATACCGCAAGGTTTGAAAAGGCATTTGGAAGAAACAAACTTGCTCATAGATGATATGCAAAACAAAAATCAAAGGCTTTTCAGAGGTTCTATCCTTGTATTTACATCGGCAAAAACGCTTGAAGAATTAAGAGAGAATGTGGAAAAATTACGAGGTGTCGCAAGGTCAAATTCGTGTGACTTAATGCCTATATCCTGTGAACAGGAATCGGCACTTAATGCAACATTGCCTTTTGCCAAAAATGACATAAAGATACGCAGAACATTGACTTCCGCAGCACAGGCAATATTTATTCCTTTTACAACACAAGAGCTTTTTGAAACAGGCGGAATGTATTACGGACTTAATGCACTTTCAAGAAATCTGATTTTCTTTAACAGAAAAGGACTGAAAAATCCCGCAGGATTTGTGCTTGGCACTCCGGGTTCGGGCAAATCGTTTGCGACAAAACGTGAACTTGTGAATATACTTCTCAATTCGACCGATGATGAAGTCTTAGTCATAGATCCCGAATCAGAATATGGTACATTATGCAAAAATTTTGACGGTGAGGTTATAAAAATATCCAATGATACGAATACATTTTTCAATCCATTGGATATTACAGTCGATTATTCGGGCGGTGATGAAGATGAAGATGAAAATACCACTTTAGGCTTTAAGGAAGTTTCGGAAAATCCACTTTCATTCAAGACGGAATTTATATTTTCATTCCTTGATGTTATCGTAACAAAAGAGTCGGGAATGGGACTCAGCGGTGCGGAAAGAACGCTTGTTGACCGTACTCTTACGGAAACATACAAGAATTATTTTAAGAACGACAAGGCAGAAATGCCTACATTGGTCGATTTTTGCCGAGAACTTGAAAAAGTAAAAGCACCCGAATTACAGAGTGAAAAAAATAATCTTCTTAAAGTGCTTGGTCTTTATACAACAGGCTCTTTCAATCTTTTTGCACACAGGACAAATGTCGATGTAAGCAATCGTTTTGTGGTATACGATATAAAGGAATTAGGCGATCAGATAAAGACACTCGGTATGCTTGTAATTTTAGACCAAGTATGGAATCGTGTTACATCAAACAGGCTTATCGGTCGTAAAACTTGGATAGTAGTCGATGAAGCACATCTTCTTTTTTCAAATCCTTTTTCGGCTGCATTTTTATCATCATTATGGAAACGAGCAAGAAAATACGGAGGTATTTGTACGGGAATAACACAAAATGTTGAGGACTTGCTTGAAAGTGACCTCGCAAGAAAAATGCTTTCAAATTCAGACTATATTATGATGCTTAATCAGGCTACATCAGACAGAGTTAAATTGGGACAGATACTTAATATCTCAGATACCCAGTTAGGCTTTGTTACAAACTCCAATGCAGGACAAGGCTTGCTTTTTGCAGGAAACTCAATAATTCCTTTTATAGATGAATTTCCAAATGATACAAAACTTTACCGTATGATGACAACAAAACTTGATGAAGTAGTAGGACAGGAAAGCGAAAAAATGTCCTATCAGCAGCAAAGTGAAGTTACAGCCGAAGAAAATGAGCAAATATAACTTGTGTTCAAATCGGACACAGGTGAAAATATAACCTGTGTTCAAATTGAACACAAGTAAAAGGAAGTGAAAAATTTGCAAAAAGATATAATAAAAAAATCATCGGTCAATGGCATAAATGAGGAAAAAGAAGAAATAAACAAGAAACAGCTTGAAGAAAGTCAAAAGAAAACGGTTGAGGAAAAATCAAGCCTTGAAAAATTAGTCAATAATGATTCCGAAAAACAGGAAAACAAGGTACATTCCCATATATCATTGAAAGACTATTCAAAGAAAATAAAATATGATGAAATTCAAGGCAGTTCGGAAAATATTGAAACATCCGTTCCCGAAAGCACTTATACCACTTTTGCAAGTCCTCATATTTCAAGAACTCCCGAAGAAAAAATAAGCTATAAAAACAATATTTCTTCAAGAGAACCATACGAATATAATGATATTTCTTCCAACAAAATAATAAACGACAGAGGAAACACGGAAAATATCATAAAAGCAAACGACAGTGCAAACAGTGTTATCAGAACAAATGAAAGCAGCATAATAAAAGACGGTCAAAAAAATATTACATCCGAAAATAAAAAAACACTTAACAATCGTCCCAACAGACTTCAGGCTGCGTATAAAGAAAGAAAAAATCAGCAAAACAACGATTATGGAAATGATACATATAATCAATCGTATAGATACGATAACGATTATGACAGACAAACATATAATCAGCAGTATCATTCCGAAAGCAGTTATGAAAGCCAAACATATATGCAGTCATATCAACCCGATAACAGCCATAAAAATATAAGCTATTCGGAAAATAATTATTCTCGGACTGATGAAAGTATTGACAGCAGCATATCTGATTTGGGTTATTTAAAAAGTGAGAATACTTCGGCATTTAACTATAATGAGGGAAATGCAGATGTAAATATCAAAAGTAACAAATCGGATATAGATTTTCGGCAAATAAATATAGATGTAAAAGCCGAAACATCGCAAGTTATAAATTCGGGTACGCTCAGAACCGAGATAAAAAAGGGCGAAAAATCGGTGTATGCCGATATTAGTCGTAAAAATCGAATAAAAAACGCTTATAAAAATATTCGGGGAGAAAAAAACAATGATTATACACAAGAAAATTCATATTCTGCTTTTGGATATGCAGATGATACACATATAAATCAAAATATAGAATACATTGATGATTCGGTATCAGACTTAAAAAACAGCGGAATTATTCTTGAAGAAAACAAAATTGGAGATATTATAAAACCTGATATTTCAAAGGTAGAAAGACTTGGAATAAAAGAGCAGACAGACAGCATTATAAAAGAAAAATCCGAGTCAAGCTTTAAAGAGATGGTTGAGAGAAATAATCGTCTTAAACAATCAGATATTGCGAAACAAAAAAATAAAATTATCGATGAAAAGTCCGAAACAAGTACAAAAAAAACTGTCAAGCAAGATGAATTTATTTCAAGTAATAAAGGATCTGATATTGAGCTTACAGATACTTTGGGAAACTCGGAAATAATATCCGATAAAATTTCAAAAAATGCAATAAATGACAGTAAAAAAATAAGCGGTAAAAAAAGAAATCTTAATCTGAATCGTACCGATATTTCAAAAAAAGCAGAAATGCTTGGAATAAAAAAACAGTCGGCGGACAGCATTAAGGAAAGTATTATGCAATATAACAATGATACAAAAAAATCCTCAATAGTAATCACTTCGGCAGCTAAAAGAGGTATACGGAATATCATAGCCGAAAACAGTGATGATAATATGGCTTTCAGAAGCATTGATTCCGCAGTAAATGTTTATGAAACGGGAAAAGTCGTTTCTCAAGGTTCTGCAATAATAACTAACTCAGCAAAAGATGTGATTAAAAGCACTTTAAATGCACCAAAGGAAATATCAAAAGGCACGAAAATCATAAAATATCGTTTAAAAAAAGCACAAAAATTTATGAGAATGTCAAATGCCAATAAAGTAAGGTATGCGAAATTATATACAAGAAAAGCACTTGAAAACGGTGTAGCTGCTGCGGTAAATACAGTTACAAATACTGTAAAAAGTTCTGCTGTGAAAATAATAGGCGGAGGTTTTGCAGCATTGCTTCTCATAGTTATAATATCAAGTTCCATTCTCATAATAATAACGAGCTTTATGTGGCAGACCACATCTGATTTAGATACCACACAAATGATAAAATACCTTTCTGAGCTTGACTATAATCAGCAGAATTCTTGGTTTGGCAAAGGTAAAACAAATGTGGAAATCGAAGAACAAAATGAAAGAAATACAAGGGCTTCCTTTACTTATTACTATTTGCTTGCTGTTGATGTACCTCCGGAAGTAGATGTTGAGGATGATATAGTCAGTACAGGTGCTATACATTGTTATGTTCGTACAGGTATGGACTCAAGAGGAAAAAGCTTACATCCAACGTATGGCGGTTTCAATAAGCAATTTTCATCAAAAGACGAAATGCTTGAAGAATACAGATGGACAACAGATGATTATTTTGCTGCACTTGCTTTTTTACAGGTAAAAAACAATAATCTCGGATGGTTTGAAAGTCTTTTCGGTTGGGTAGGTGAAAGTAAATTAAAATCCTCACTAAGAGATTTACATAAAGCGACTTATGACCATAAAATCGTTCACGAATATGTTCACGATGGCAATACGAATTACTCTTTTGTGGGTACTATATTAAGCGAAGGATATTCCAAAGACGGAACAAATGAATATTTCTATTTTGGTAGAAAGTACAGTGTAAAATATGTAATCGATAACGATATGATACGGTTTGCCGATGATGACGAAGAAAATGAGCGACAAAAGGAGCAGTTTGAAAATGTGTATAAATATGGCAACATTGCAGTCGCAAATCTTACATCACCTCTTGAATTAGACGATGATGAAGAAATAAGTGACAGAATAGTCAAGCATTTCGGTAAGCAGTTATATCTTGAATACGAACCGCCCGATCCACCGTCAGACAGTCACGACCGAGTATTCGGAAGTATATCAAAACATACGGGTTATCATTATGCAGTTGACCTCAGAGCTGATTCGGGAGATATTATTTTAGCACCGATTTCAGGACTATGCAAGGCAAAACAACGGGACGGAAGAGGATTTGAATACAGTATATGTACAGCTTTAAATGACGATGGCACGGATTTTGATTTTGCAAAGAAAGGATATCTTGTAAAAATAAGTTGTTCGAGTGTATCTTATATTCCTACAACAACCGCAGTTAATGTTGAAAAAGGCACAAGCTGGCTCGGAAAAGTATCTGCTGTTCAGCCTGTAAATTATGAAATTCCCGATATGGATAACGATACGGAAAATGAAGATATTTTTGCAGATAAACTTTTCCCTTGTTTTACAGGAACGGACTTTCAGAGTATAGACAGCAATGACTATGATATACCATCTCCGCAGTATGAACATATTCATATGGAAATGTATAGTCTGCCCTGCGACTTCAACGATAAAAACAGTATAGAAGAAAATGTTCTTGACCCCGAACTGTTTTTTGAGCGTCAAGATGTTGAATAAAAGGAGAGAAATTATGACGAAAACAGATAAGTATACAAAAATGATGAAAGCGTTTAACGAAAAAATCGAGCAAAAAGAAAATGAATTGAATGCGTTGCGAATAAAAAGGAATAATTTTATGATAAACGCATTTGAAGAAATGGCGGATAAAAATGATATTCCACTTCCCGATGCGTTCGATAAATTTATTTCTGTAATTTCAAGTGTTTCGGAAGATGAGGAACTCTCGGAAGAAATACTCGAAGATGAAGCGGAAGATGAATTTTCGGAATTGGAAAAAAACGAAACGGATGATGTCGCTGCTGATGAAAGTGACCAATCGGTACAAGGTTTCAAAAATTATAACAAATAATAACTTGTGTTCAAATTGGACACAAGTGAACGGAGGAATAAAAATGGGAAAACAATTAGTCATAGCCGAAAAGCCTTCGGTAGCTCAGAGCATTGCAAAAGTATTGAGTGTAAACAATAAAAAAGACGGATACATAGAAAATGATAATTATATCATAAGTTGGTGCGTTGGACATTTGGTAGAGCTTGCACCTCCCGAAAGTTACGGAGAAGAATATAAAAATTGGGATAATTTACCGATAATGCCCGATGATTATAATTATATCATAAAGCCTGCATCAAAAAAGCAATTTGAAACATTGAAAAAGCTTATGTCAGACAGTAGTGTATCGGAAATTGTATGTGCAACAGATGCAGGTCGTGAGGGAGAATTGATTTTTCGGCACACATATAAAATGGCTGAATGCAAAAAGCCATTCAAAAGACTTTGGATATCTTCCCTCGAAGATGCAGCAATAAAAGAGGGATTTCAAAATTTACATATAGGCTTTGATTATGACAATCTTTACCTTTCAGCACTTTGCAGAGAACGGGCAGACTGGCTTGTGGGCATTAATGCGACAAGATTTTTCACAACACTATATAAGAGTGCAAGTGTGCTGAGTATCGGAAGAGTACAGTCCCCTACACTTGCTATGATAGTCGAAAGAGATAATCAAATAGCAAATTTTAAAAAAGAAAAATATTATACAGTAGAAATTAACTGTGGAGATTTTTCGGCAACAAGTGAAAAAATATTAAATTTTGTGCAAGCCGAAAGTATAAAAAATAAATGTGATAATGCTCAAGCAACAGTTACAGACGTAAAGAAAGAATTTAAAAAAACAGCTCCGCCAAAACTTTATGATTTAACATCACTACAAAGGGATGCCAATAAACTCTATGGATTTACTGCTCAACAGACACTTGAAAGTGTGCAAAGACTATATGATAACAAATTATCCACATATCCGAGAACGGACAGCAGATATTTAACTGAGGATATGGAGCAAACGGCAAGAAACATTATAACTATTATTGCAAATGTAATGCCCGAATTATGCAGAAATACGGAAATAAATCCCAATGTTGCAGTTGTAATGAATAATAAAAAGGTATCGGATCATCACGCAATCATTCCGACAGCAAATATTGAAAAAACAGACCTGAAATCTCTTACAGATACAGACAGAAAAATGTTGCTGCTTATTGCACATAGATTGATTTCGGCAACATCAGAATCATTTGAATACGAAAGTACATCGGTAACATTGAATTGTTCAGATACGGAATTTAAAACAGTCGGAAAAATGGTTACAAAAAACGGTTTTCGAACGATTGAAGAAAATCTGAAGATGTATCTGAACTGTAAAGATGAGGAAAGCACCGATAAAGAAGAAAAAACTTTGCCGAATATATCTGTAAATCAAACATTTGAGGTTGTATCGAGCATAAAAGACCATTATACACAACCACCAAAGCCTTATACGGAAGATACACTTCTTTCGGCAATGGAACGGGCAGGAAATGAAGATTATGATACTGACGAAGTGGAACGCAAAGGTCTTGGCACTCCTGCAACAAGGGCAAATATAATCGAAACTATAATCAAAAGAGGATATGTCGAAAGAAAGAAAAAGCAGCTCATATCGACCGAAAAAGGAAAATCTATATATAGCATACTTCCCGAAGAACTTAAAAGTGCGAAAATGACAGCAGAATGGGAAAATAAGCTTGTACTCATCAATAAAAGCAGATATGATACAGGCGAATTTATGAATGAAATAGAGAATTTTGTCAAGCATATTATTTCGGGAACTTCTGCTGATGAAAAAACAAAATCAGTCTTTAATGACAGAGAAGTTATAGGAATTTGCCCACGATGTAAAAATAATATTTATGAAAGCAAGACAAATTTTTATTGCGACAATAAGGATT
The DNA here is from genome assembly GCA_017483905.1 of Bacillota bacterium. Classification (GTDB taxonomy): domain Bacteria; phylum Bacillota; class Clostridia; order Lachnospirales; family CAG-274; genus RGIG4831. The sequence goes on along the minus strand of JAFUUG010000193.1, from coordinate 1,901 downwards.
GTAATTTTATTCTTTGGAAGAAAAACAAGTTTTGGGAAATAAAAAAGAAAACAATTACCAAATCGGCTGCAAAAGTATTATTGAGTAAAGGCAGAGTACATTATGATGATCTGTATTCGGAAAATACAGGTAAAACATATTCGGCGGATATCCTGCTTGACGATACAGGCGGTAAATATGTAAATTTCAAACTGGAATTTCCACAAAAATAAAAAATCGGAGGAAAAAATATGGATAAAAAAGATATTACAAACACTTTAAAAATAACAATGGTTTTAGGCAATGACAACGGAAATTACCTCAGATTTGAGCTTAATGAAAAGCAGGCACAAGCAGTAAGAGATGCTCTCGGTATGGAGGTATATGTTCTTGAAAATAATGAATATGATGTTCATATATATAAGGAACTTTTAGATGATTAAAATAGGCTTACACGATGCGGAAATGGATAGTATGCCGAAAAAGACTTTTCCTAATTATGCACTGATGAAAATATCGGCATATCATAAATCAATCGGAGATAATGTAGAGTGGTGGTTACCTATTAATCAATATGACAAAGTGTATTCATCAAAGGTTTTCGATTTTACACCCGAAAATGATTATCTTCCTCCCGATACAATAAAGGGCGGTACAGGATACGGATTGTATAACGAATTACCTGATGAAATGGAGTATATATTTCCCGATTATTCGATATATCCAAAATGTGATTATGCAATAGGTTTTCTCACAAGAGGTTGTCCTAATAATTGCTTGTGGTGTTATGTGCCGAAAAAAGAGGGAAATATCAAACCCTATAATAAATGGCAGAATATTGTGAGGACAGACAGCGACAAGTTAGTGCTTATGGATAACAATATACTTGCATCCGATTATGGATTGGCACAGCTTGAGGAACTTGGAACAACAAATTACAAAATAGACCTCAATCAAGGTATGGATATCAGACTTGTAAACGATGATATATGTAAAATCCTTGCTAAACTGAAATGGATAAAATATATTCGTTTCAGTTGCGATACAAAGGCTCAAATACCTTATTTTGAGCGATTTATTTATTTTTGCAAAAAATATAAATTACCCCAAAGCAAGGTGTTTATATATACTCTTATACAAAAAGACTTGTACGAAGCCGATTACAGAATACACAAATTGCATAAAATTTGCAAAAGTTTTAATATATATGCACAAGCAGAGCGAAACGATGAAAAAGGTATTATTCCCGATAAAGACCAGTTAGAATTTGCACAGAGATATATTTACGGAAGAAGTTACAAAAAAGAAGATTGGGAAAGTTATCGAAAAAGACATAAATTAGACTTTACCTGAAAGGAGATGAAATTAAATGACAATTGGTGAAAGAATACGAGCATTCAGAGAGCAAAGAGGTATGACACAAAAACAACTTGGAAAAGCCTGCGGTATGGTTGAAGCAACAATACGAAAATATGAACTCGGAACGAGAAAGCCGAAACCCGAACAATTAAAAAGAATTGCAGATGGCTTGCAAATTTCCGACAGCAATTTTTATGATTTTGAAATAACAAGAGCAAATGATATAGCTGCTATTCTGTTCATTTTGGACAGCTCGTTAGAAATAGAGTTGTCCAAAAATAATAATGATGTTTTTGTAGTATTTAAAGATGAATTTTTACAAAAATTTATGAATGAGTGGTATGAAGTCAAGAAAAAAACTACGGAAATAAAAGCTGAAATAGATAATGTAAAAACCGAAGAAGCAAAAACAGCAATAATGGAAAGAGCAGAAAGCTATTATAATCGTTTTAAAGTGCTTACGACAAGCATCTCGGAAAAGATAATCGAATAACTTGTGTTCAAATCGTACACAAGAGAAAGTAAAGGAAGTGAAGATATGAAAATAACTCTTGAAAAAGGAA
>JAFUUG010000192.1 GCA_017483905.1 Bacillota bacterium | reverse complement strand
TTTCGCCGTTCTTGACCATATCCACACGAATACGATTGAGAATGAGCATAGGATCGTTGAGCTCATTTGCTTCGAGAAGTCCGATTATCCTGTCGGCATCACGAACAGCGGAAACTTCCGGAGTAGTAACAACGATCGCTCTGTCTGCACCTGCTATAGCATTTTTAAAGCCCTGCTCTATACCTGCGGGACAGTCTATTATTATGTAATCGAAATCTTCCTTTAATGTTTCACAAAGTTTTTGCATCTGTTCGGGACTTACGGCATCTTTGTCCCTTGTCTGAGCGGCAGGAAGAAGGAAAAGCGTTTCGTATCTTTTATCCTTTATAAGAGCCTGCTTGATACGGCAGTTGCCCTCTACTACGTCTATAAGATCATATACTATTCTGTTTTCAAGTCCCATGATCACATCGAGATTTCTGAGTCCTATGTCGGCATCTATCATTGCGACTTTTTTTCCGGCAATGGCAAGACCTGTACCGAGATTGGCAGAAGTCGTTGTCTTTCCGACACCGCCTTTTCCTGATGTGATAACTATAACTTCACTCATTAATATTTCCTCCTAAGAATTGTTACGGAATCACCGATTTTATTTTTTTTTGATAGCGATTCCTATATATTTATATAATAACAGATTTTATGTTAAATTGCACTAATTTATTTTAGCAAATTTATTTTTTTTTCGACATACTGATTTTATGAGAGTGGTTTAACGAAGATCTCATTATTTTCAACGTAAGCGTATTCGGGAGTGAACACTCTTTCGGGGTCGTTTGGAAAATATGTTATTATATCTGCTATTATAAGCTGAGTAGGGTTCATATAAAGGGCAGAAACGAAACAATCTTTGCTTCCGTTACAGCCTGCATGAACTACTCCTTTAAGCTTTCCGAGTACAATTATATTTCCTGCGGCTTTTATTTTACTGCCGGGATTAACATCACCTATGACGATGACACTTCCGTTAAATTCTATCGCCTGTCCACTGCGAAGAGAACCTTTATGGAAAGTCGTTATGTTTTCTTTAGCGGTTATCACAGTCTGAATTTTCGGATCGGAGAGGAGCGTGCTGCTGTCTGCTTCATGTTCCGAAATGACAGCTTTTTTAGGTGTATCTTCGGCATTTACGAAAGAGATATTTAGTCCTGACTTCTTGGAAACTATTGAAAGAAGCTCAAGTTCTTCATCTTCCGAAAGCTCTTTTCCTTTAAACGATATAGCCGAATTGGCACCGGCAAAAAAATCTTTTGCATCTGTCACTTTTTTTTCAAGAGTACGTTTTATATCTCCAAAGGAGGTATTCTCATCAAGAAGAATAAGGATACCATTTGCATTTCCTTTGAATACTACGCAGTTATCGTTCATTTTAAAATTTCCTCCTATTGAGATAATGTATTGTAACTCATTTTTTCTTCTGTAGATTCAAGACGCATATAGCTTGCAATAACGTCTTTTGCTATATTAGGGGCGGGTCCCGTCGAATCATCACCGTATGGAAGAAGTATATCAAGAGCTATCTGCGGGTCTTCGTAAGGAGCGAAGCCGATGAAGGTAGTATATTCGCTCCTTGTTGGAACTTGCTCGGCAGTACCTGATTTTGCGGCAACTTTTATAGGGTAATTCCTGAAATAATTTGTAAGAGTACCGTTATTTCCTGAGGTAACAAGGTACATTCCCTCATATACTGCCTGTAAATTTTCGGGTTTTATATCTATCACAAGTTCGGGCTGTGCATCGTATTTTCTTACAAGTTCACCGTCGTTTGTCGTTATTTCATTAAGAAAATGAAGGGGATAGCGTTTGCCGCCATTTGCAAGAGTGGTGACATATTTTGCCATATTTGCGGCGGTGTAGTTATTCATACATTGACCGATAGCCGTTCTGATCGTATCGCCGTCATACCATTTTAAATCACTCTCCGGCATATCAGGGTCTATTACATGATAGAGAAATTCTTTATATTCCGGTGAGGAGATTTTGGTAGGATAGTCCTCCATGGAATCATAAAGCTCGTATATCTCAACTCCCGTTGAATCGTTAAGACCGAAAAGCTCCATATATTTATTAAGTGTCTTTATACCTTTTCTGTTCCGCCGTATTTTGAATTTCCCATACGATAAGATAAGTCATAGAAGAAATAATTACAAGATACCTCAAGGGCATGAGATACATTTATACTTCCGTGTGAGCCGCCATAGCTGCCTGCTATCCAGCAATTTGCATAAGGATAACCTGCATCTGTAAAAGTTCCCTTATCGTATATAGTTGTATACGGTGTTATATAACCCTCTTCAAGACCTGCGATCGATGTTATCATTTTAAATGTGGAACCCGGAGCACGAGGTTCTGTAAACGGTCTGTTTACGAGAGGGGTGGTTGGGTCTTTCTGAAGCCTTGCGTAATATTCATTATCAAAATTATTTACGAAGTAATTGTTATCATAAGAAGGGTATGATACAGCCGCAAGGATATCACCGTTATTTATATCGGTCACGACTATTGAGCCTGTACAAGGGTCAAGGTTTGTCATCTGCGGTGTTATTTCTCCGTCACGGATCTTATTTATTATTATTACGGAAGGAGTATAGGAATCATTCATAATGAATTTTTTAAAAGCATCATCACCTGTGATAGTACCCTGTTCAAGCATTATCTGAACAAGCTGACGCTGTGAGACTGTATTTTTTTTCAGACCCTCTATAATGATCTCTCTTGTCTTTTCCGTATCATGAAGTGCTTCGGTATCGACGGAAGCGGCATAACTCATGAGAGCATAAGATACTGTATTTGGTTTTGATTTTAATATATCCGCCATTCTTATCGTATCCGCTTCAAGCATTGATGTGAAAAGTTTTTCGGAACCATAGCCGAATTTTGAATTTCCTCCTGTAAGACGGCTTACGATAGCATTTTTCAGCGCATTTTCAAGGGCATCATAAGCGGCTTTCTGCAAGTCGATATCAATTGTAAGGAAAACTTTATTTCCCGGGATAGGGTCGATGTAGTTATCTTCAACAGTATTTATTCTTCTTCCCAGACTGTCTACTTCAACATATTTTTTTCCGTCGG
>JAFUUG010000191.1 GCA_017483905.1 Bacillota bacterium | reverse complement strand
TTCTCCATTGCCAATTATCAGCTCAATGGTATTTTTTGCATCTTCATTAATAACGGTTTTAGGAACACTAACCCTATGTTTAGTGGTCATAGGGGAAAAGAGTAAAAAGCCGATAAATACGGTGTTTATAAAGCAAAAATAACAAATAGAAAATAAACAGAAACAATCAACCTATTCAGAGGGAGCAGTTACAAATTTGACTGTTCCCTTTTTAATTTCAAGAAAGGAGAATTGATTATGGTTGCTACAACAGAAATTGATAATATGATGTTGTTACTGCAAGCAGACCAAATATACACCCCAAAAGCACTAATGCATATGGGACTGCACGAAAGAACGGTATTGCTGATTTCGGAAGTATTGACCGATAATCGTTTCAAGAGTGTAGGAAAAGTAAAAGAAATTATAAAGGAATTGCCCAAAGATTATATTCTTGCGTATGCCTTTGATAATAAAAAAGTGGCAAAACGAATAGAAAAAGATTTAATAAAAGTGCTTGATAACTTTGAAAAAGTTGTTGGGGGTGAGTAAATGGGAACACCGTATATAAGTCTTGACGGTGTATGGGAAGCCTTCGCAAGTTATAACACAATGGTAAATAACAGACTTCTTGCACACGCCATCGGGAGAGATGAAGCCTTGCTCTTTCAAACACTGCTTACCAAAAGAACATATTATTTTGATAATGGCAAACTCGATGAGGATGGTTTCTTTTATTCGACAGTTGATGATTTACAGGAGAGTACAACACTTTCGAAGTATCAGCAGTCACAGGCTTGCAAAAAACTCGAAAAAATAGGTCTTATTGAAGTTAAGCTAAAAGGACTTCCAGCAACAAGGCATTTTCGCATAATTAAAGATGATACGCTGATGGCAAGCCTGCTTAATAAAGGACTTGAAATTTCAATGAGTTTCAAGAGAAAAAAAGCCGAAAACCGCAGAGATACACAGATGTCAAAAAACTTAACTTCTTGCAGTCAAGAAATTGAAGAACAAGTTTCAGATAAAGATAATATCCCCGAAAACCGCAGAAATGCACAGATGTTAAAAAACTTAACTTCTTGCAGTCAAGAAACTGAACATCAAGAGGTCAAGAATTTTGACAACAATAGGTCAAGAAACTTGACAACAGGTAGTCAAGAAATTGAACAACAAGATGTTCAGTTTTTTGACACAAAACTTAATAATAAAACTAATATAAATAAACTTAATAATCAATCTATCAATCAATCTAATATAAACAGAAAGATAGATAGAAAGTTATCAACAGAGTATTTGGAATACAGAGAGCTGATAAAAGAAAATATTATGTATGAAAATTTAGCAAAAACCGATTTCAAGTACAGTATTGACGAGCTTGATGAAATTGTTGAGCTTATTACAGAAATAGTTGCACTAAATAAAGACCCTATCAGGATTAACGGTATGGATGTTCCGTCGGAGGTGGTCAAGTCACGATTTCTTAAACTTATTGAAGATGATATAAGCGAATTTTATCAGAGATTTAAGTCAGTTACCGAAAAAATAAGCAATACAAGGTCATATATGATTTCTATATTGTTTAATTTACGCACCACCACAGCTCATTATTATACAAATGAAGTTATGAAGGATCTGTACGGATAGAAGAAAAGGAGAATATATATGGCTGATGAAAATCTATTTACAATTCGCAATCTTATCAGCGGCAGCATAAAAAAAGAGCTTGATAATGCAGCAGCATTTGAAAGTAAACTTCAGATATTGCTTAAACTGATGGATTACGAAAGTGAATATCCCGATAAGGCAGATGAAATAGCCGAAACATATCAAAGTATGACAGGTGAAAGGTATGAAAACGGAAGTTTTTATATCAGCGATGATGACAGAGAATTTCTTCGTGAATTTTCATCAAAAACAAAGAAATTCAGTGATGTTATAAATTTGATTGATAAAATATGTAATTCAAGCAATGATTTTTATGACCACGATGCTATTATCGAAGAAGCAACAAAAAAAATGTCGATTATTACCGATATAGAAAACTTGGAATTTATAGAACATAAAACTGAGGAATCAGACAAGGAAGAAGTAAAGCCAAAAAAACACATTGCTAATATTATGATGTTCAGAGAACGGATAGAGCAAGCAAAAAAGAAAAATAATTAAAGCATTTTCTGTAAATATTGCGGAAGATGTTTTTTTTATACAAAAAAATCCATAGGGGGAAACGGAAATGAATATATACAAAAGAAGTGTTATAAGACCACCCTGATACTTGTGTCCGATTTGGACACAAGTTGCTTTTAAGGAGGTGCGTGATATTGGCATTAGATGAGCAAGGAAAAGGCTTTGCGAGAAGTGTTCTCAAATTTATAGGAAATCGTTTTACGAATTTTTTTAAGCTGACAGCAAGCGATATACGAACAATTGTCGATGCAAAATCCAATAGAGGTAAATTAAGCGTAAATCGACTTTTGAAACAGAATTTCGATAAAACGGATACACCGAATATGAATGAGGAATTAACAAAGTCTTTATGCAAGGAACTGAAAAAATACAACTTGGCATATGCTATTGAGCCACAGGGTGAAAACGAAAAGACAAAAGAAATAGAGTACAAAATTATATACAACAAAAAAGATGCTCCAGTAATATCAAATGCCATAGAAAATGTAGAAAAGAAAATGCTGAAAAGCAAAAATCAGCCTAAAAAATCACTACATAACTTACTCAATCGAAAAATGCCGCAAAAAGTCGGACTTAGCAGAAGTGAGCCTATCAAACATAAAGAGGTGGGTGCAAGATGAAGAAATCAAGTATATTTTTCCTGATTATTGTAGCCTGCCTTGTATTTTATTCTTTTGACAGATTTGGAGAAATTTATTCAAATTCTGCCGAAACGGATATGGTTGCCAAACTTACGGAAGTATCCGAAAAAGTCGATTTGCTTTACGAAGAACCACATATATCATTTGCACAAAATGACCTTATATGCGGTGCTGTCGGTACTTTTTGCTTTGCCTTGATAGTTATATACAATGTGTTCAACAAAAAGAACTATATGCAAGGTGTAGAACACGGTTCGGCAAAATGGGCAACTATTGCAGATATGGCAAAATTTAAAGACAAGAAATTTCAGA
>JAFUUG010000190.1 GCA_017483905.1 Bacillota bacterium | reverse complement strand
AAGGCGGGTACCTATAATAACGCCTTCTTCGCCGCCAACGAGTACAAGCAGGGGATCAAAGGCGCGCACCTCCTGTAACGTTATGGAATAATCGGGATCTTCTTTTATGATAGTTATCGGGTATTTTATCCTCGAATACTTGATTTTTCGCTCATCGTCCATCAGTCTTCTGGCATATCCCTCCGGGATATATGCCTCGAGTATGACAGGCTCATAACCTCTTTGCCTTATATCTTCAAGAAAGTTGAAAGCTGTGGACATCGGTTCGGCAACAATGATCCTGTTTTTCATATTTGACTCCTCCTATCGTAAGACTTACTGAATTCAAGCCGAAAATGTACTCATATTTGATATTAACCAATCCGGACAACAGCAATTCATTCGGCGACAGCTAAATGTCACTTTTTTTAATGGGACAGAAAGGTTCTCCCGAACTTCTGCATGTAAGTATATATTCGTTCCCGTTTGTACTGACAAGAAAATCAACGGCGGTATCGGTCCCGCATTGGTCAATAATGTATACTCCTATTTCCTCGGCAGCAAGACATATTTTATCGGAGAACAATGGATCCAAAGAGGCAGCAGCAAGGTTTTTGCTTATCCACTGCCCGATTTCGGATGCATTATCCAAAGATTTTACGGAATAACTGCATAGAGCTTTCAACTGATATTCTTCATCCAAAAGAAGCACGGGCGAATATCTTCCCTTTGATTTTTTTACGATTTGACGGTTTATCACGACTATAAGACCCATGATAAGTATCATGCTTATCGGAAACGAAGCAATCAATCCATATCCGCCGAACAAAAGATACAGCACACCTCCTATAACGGGGATCGAAACCACTTTGTCCAATACACCGAGCGCTGTGGCATACGCACTTCTGTCCATAGTGTTGTAAATATCTCGGAGTACAAGAAGAATACTGCGAAGAGGATAATACAGTACATATAAAAGAATCAGTTTGCCAATCAATTCCAGTATCTCCGGCTCATGAATGTTGAATACGGCGGCAACGCCGCGATAGAATACAACAAACACAATTGATAAAAAAGAACAAACAAGCACGATAATCACAATGACTCGTTTACTCAAACTGCGTATCCCGTAATAGTCGCCTTCTCCCTTAAGCATAGCCGCAAAAGAAGCGTTATTGTCCACGATACCCGTCAGAGCAATTGAGATAAAGGAGTCCAACTGTGCAAACAAGGACATTGCCACAACGCCGTTTAAACCGAATGACCGATTCATACAATAATTGCAGAAAACAGTCGTTACCATGTAGCCTGCCTGTACGCTTCCCGAAGGCAAGCCTTTTTTTATGATTTCTTTCACACTCTGCTGTGCATTCTGAATTTTACAAAATGTTAAAGATACGTTGCCAAAATGCCAAATCAAGAGCATGACAACGGCAACAATAATATACGATACAAGCGTAGCAAGTGCCGCACCTTCACAGTCCATACCAAAAAAGCGGATAAAGACAACATCCAGAATAATATTCAATACATTTGTAGATACAACAATCCCCATGGAAAGGATCGGTTTCCCGATGACAGGAAGAAAATAGGTTATGTGCATCAGAAAGATGCCTACGGGAACAAAAAAACTCAGCACCCGAGTGTATGAGTTAAACTGCATCCTCAATTCCTCGGGACAGCCGAAAAGCCTCCCAAGGATAGGATGAAAAAACGTTAATAACACAAAAAGCAGTATCCCCGAAAGCAAAGATAAGACAGTCGATACCGTAAAAAATTGATTGGCTTTTGTCTTATCCTTTCTTCCCAGACATTCCGCAAACAAAAGCGAACCGCCAAGTCCTGTTATTGTGTAAATCAAAGAAACCGCAAATACAACAGGTATCCCGAGATTTATTACGGCAAAAGCATCCGAACTGAGTAAGTGAGAAACGGCCATGCTGTCTGCGAATTCGCTTAACGAGATCCCCACAGCAGACAACATAGCCGGAATCATAAAATGCACATATTTTTTGTTAAGAACAGTGCCAGTTCTTTTGTATTTTACATCATTATTATCGGTTTTCATAATCAATCTCCGTTGCAAATTATTTTTATACTGTATTGTCTTTAAATCATATATATCGTTCTTCACAATTATTATAACATAAAGAACGTGTTTTTGCACCCCTAATATCATCAAACGGCATTGACTTTTTGTCTTTGATATGCCAAAATATAAATTAGATACTTTTGACAATTTGCAAAAAGATGTTATACAATAAATGTAATTCAAAGAGGAGGAACAGAAGAATGGAAATGAAACTTATCAATATATTTCAATGGCTTCATCGTCATCCCGAACTCTCTATGAACGAATACAAAACAACGGAGTATTTAAGAAAAATCCTGCTTGATGCAGGTATACGTCTGCAAGATACAACGCTTGAAACGGGATTAATAGCCGTAATCGGAAACGGTAATGAGCCTGTTATCGCTTTAAGGGCAGATATCGATGCCCTGCCGATACAGGAACAGACCGACATACCTTATTTTTCTGAAACACCTGGGGTTATGCATGCCTGCGGGCACGACTTTCATGTGGCGTGTATGCTTGGTGCGGCATTGTTGCTTAAAGAACGCGAGAGTTCGCTGGACGGCACGGTCAAAGTGATTTTTCAGCCTGCCGAGGAGATCAATAAAGGTGCGGAGTTGATTGCCAGTATGGGGCTTTTGGACGATGTTAAGCTGTTTTTAGCTGGACATACATACCCATGGCTCCCTACCGGTACACTTGGAATACGTTCGGGTCCCGTTATGGCCTCTGCAGACCGTTTTTGCGTCACTATCAAAGGAAAAGGCTGCCACGCAGCCGATCCCGACAAAGGAAACGACCCTATTCCTGCTTTGGGTGCTGTAATTTCCGCTTTTCAAACCATTGTCGGCCGACGAATCGATCCGTTTGAAAGCGCTGTGGTATCCATTACAAGCGTAAATGCAGGAAACACCTGGAATATTATACCCGAAACCGCTTTTCTTGAGGGTACAGTCCGCACTATGAACGAGGATGTACGCATCGTTATTTGCCAAAGTATGGAACAATTGGTGACTGCGACCGCAAAAGCTTACGGCTGTGAGGCGATATTTGAATATGAAAAAGGCCCCGCTCCCGTAATCAACGATATCGCTGTCTGCGAACGCGCTGAAGTCATTGCCCGAGAGCTGGGACTCAATGTTCGGCTCAATCCACCTTCAATGATTGCCGAGGATTTCAGCAGGTATTTAAAAATCGCGCCCGGCGCTTTATTCAGAATAGGGACAGGCGGCGGTTTTGATAACCACCACCCATCGTTTACCGCCGATCCGTCAGCCTTATTGCCTGCAGCAAAATTCTTTGCCGTTCTTGCCGAAAGAGAATTAAAAATATTAAACCACGGTTTATAAGTTAAAACAATCAAAAACAAATCGGTTTCAAACCCTTATCGAAATAAGCAAATGCCGTATTTTTGAAAAATTCTATCAATTCCTTGCTGAAATGATCGGGTATTGCTATCGTTGCCAAAAGGGCGCGCGTGCAGGCCACGGCTGTTATTTGTTCTTCTGCTTTTTCGATAAGGGCTTTGTCATCGGTGTCCAGATAAGTCCTTATATATGTATCCCACATAATTTTCATTTCATCCACAGTGAACCAACGCATAAGGTCGCTGTTTTTTCTTGTTTGTTCATCTACGTTCTGACCCAGTTTAAAAACAAGACACATACTTACCATATCGAATATCGGATGTCCCTTGCCCGCATTTGAAAGGTCTATGAACATAAATTCGTTATCTTGCAGCATAACATTGCCTATATGAGCATCTCCGTGTATAAAGGTGTTTCTGTCGGGAATACTGTTGATGATTGACCTCATCTTTTCAAGTTCTTCCGCCGTACAGACCTTGCCCTCAAGAAAACCGAGGTAATCCGCCGTAACTTTTTTAATATCGTCAAAGCCGTCGTCTACCTCTATCGAGTGCATTTCCCGCATTTCAAGTGCAAATTTCTTGATGTATTCTTTTATATTTGCCCTATCGTTTACTATAACATCCAAAAGGTCTTTTGCATCAAGCAGCTCATAAACAAGGCCGTAACTTTCTCCCACACGCACCAGATCATAAGATATGGCGGTTGGCACACCGAGAACAAAAGCATTTTTGGCTTTTACACTTTCGCCCGTTATCATATCGGGACTCACATTTTTGTTGAATACCTTTATAACGGTCTCCTTGTCTGTGCGGTACACGCTGCCCGACAGACCGCTGCCGGTAAGCTCCATTTTGTCAACAATCAATTCACGCATTGCTTTTTTTACATCAAGGATATTGTCAAACCCCGTAACATTAAAAATATCGTAAATTTCGGGCGATACGTTTATTACGCTTACTTTGCCCTTTGTGCTCTTTTTCAGTTTCAGCAGGACACGCAGGCCTGCACTTGAAATGTATTCAAGTTCTGCCGCATCAAGGGTTATGTCCTCATAGTTTTCACCTGCGGCGGAAAATAAATTTTTTTCAAATTCCGCCGCGTTTGTTGAGTCTATTTTACCGCTTATTTTTATTGTATCATCGTTTATTTTTTTTGTTGTCATATTCTCTCTCCTATATTTTTTTATGCTTCAAGATAAATTTCTTTAAGTTTTGCAAGATCTTCTTCCGAAAGGCCTATCCTTGTTT
>JAFUUG010000008.1 GCA_017483905.1 Bacillota bacterium | reverse complement strand
TGTCCGAAATTTTTTACAAAGGAGAATAAGCGTAATGGATAAACCTATGAACAGCAAATAAGAAAACAGGCATAAAAGCAATTACACGAAACGCTTTTATGCCTTACTTTTTACCTAAAGTGAGCCGTTTATAAACCTTTTGGCAAAATAGCCGTATCATTACGCCAAAAAGTATAAACAATTTGGCGAAACTCCCTTTTTGCTGCTAAGGGGGTTAAGCTGTTCGCATATCCGCATAAAATTCGGCGGAAATACAGTACACAATTTTTGCACAAGTGTTAATTTTCTCGGAAATCTCATCTTTTCCGATAAAGCAAGCAAACGGTTTCAATGTGCGATACAAGCCTTGTGGCATACTAAATGGCGTAATTCCGCACATTTCTTAGAGGGGGATACCAATTTTGCCGAGGGGGTCAAAGGGCAATGTCATCAACTTAAGGACATTCCACATCAATGTTTTTGATTTTGTGAAAATTTAACGAGAGGATGCTTTGCCTTTCTGTTGTTATCGCAAATGCGATTTGGGCGCACCGGTACAACCTCTTTTTGCAGCTGTTTGAAAATCTTTCTGAAAAGGTAAGCTCTTTTTAGCGAATTTTCAGCCATAACCGCCTTGATAAGATTTTCTCTTATTTTATTTACGGCTTGATTTTCGTTGGTTTTATAAACATACTTCGTTTCTGTATCTCCTTTTTCAGCTAATTTCTTATTATTTTCATACATAAGCATAGCTAAAGCGTTATACAAAAGCAAATTGGCATAGAAATCCTGTAAAACACAAACGGGTTTTGTACCTGAAAAACTTTCAAGGTCAAACTTATTTTTTATGCAATTATATGTTTTTTCAATACCCCAACGAAGATTGTAGAGGTGCTTAAACTCGGCAACGGAAAACTTATCTAAGATATTAGTTATCAATATTTCGGTCGTGCTGTCCGAAATTGGGAATCTTATAACACGAAATGTGAGGGTTATTCCCGTTTTAACAAATTTATGGGTGATAATACAATCGTTGCCGTGCAGATTTTTTAAAGCTTTTGTCAAAAAGGTAGAATTACATCGCATAATATACTTGCATCCCGCATTGTTGAGAAACTGCATTAATTCGGATGAAGGGTATCCTCTGTCAAAAAGGATGATATCTTTATCCGATATAACGCCTTTAAGGTTGTCTATATGCTGTTCTGCGAGTTTGCGTTCGTTGCTGTCATAAGGTGCCATAATGCCGTCGAGAATGGTGTTGTTCAAAACATCAACTACACACGAAGCAAGTGACTGCACAAGGTCGTTTGTAGATTTTTGTGAGCCGTAAATGTCCAAAAGCTCTTTGTTGTAAGGTAAATTTATTTTGCTGCCATCGACCGCTAAAATACGGTGTCCAAAGTATGTTTCATAATCGGCTTCATTATAGAAAAATTCAACCGACTTCTTATGAAGATCCAAAAAGGCTTCGGGCAAAATGCGCTGTCTGCCCTGTGAAAATGCTTGCTTCGAGTATGTATCAAAACCGGTTTCGACCTCTATCAAAAATTGGTCTATGCCGGTTTGGATACTGTGATTTAAAATTGACAAAACAAGTAAAATATTCATTGAAAAACTCAGCTTTCTGTTTCGTGTAAAATCTTTAGGGTTCCTTTTGGATTTTAACGTAAATTCCAACGAAGTAACAGTGGATTTTATAAATTCAGTAAATCTTTCTAACATATCGAATTGACCTCCTAAAATAGTATTCAATTCGATTATATAGGCGGTTTTCGTTTGTCAATTCGCAAAATAACCAAAGTTTCACCCTTGTTTTTGTTCAATTCTTAAGTTGATGACATTGCCTGTATGACCTAGCTTAAAATTATTTCCATCCTCGTGAAATTAAGTATTTGTCTGGAATTCTTAATTCAATAGATTTGATAACATTTTGTATATAACTGTCCATATTTGTATTAGAATAACAATTATGCGTATTAAGGATACTAAGTAATTTACCATTACCAATTTCTATTGAAAAACCAATTATATCAAGTTCATAATTAAAAACCACAAAAAAATAATCATATGCATAAAAGCCAATTTTAAACGACCAATATCCTTCTACTTCTACAATATCATAGAATTCTATATAATTAATTTTATTTCCAAAATTTGTTTTTATTTTATTTGCAACGTTGCTTCTAATTTCGTTAAAATCATTTAACTGCATACCAAAAATCACCTCTTTTTTCTAATGCTGAATATCCATGTTTTTCTTTCAAAAATCATACAGGGGACGGTTCTGTGTATGACTTTATTTTTTTCATTGATAACCCTCATCCTTTCTGTGCTATCCAATGTGTTATGCTCAAAACAAATTCCGTATCGGCCACTTCAACTTCGGCTTGTCTATCCATATATTCATTATAGCTTGAGAAAACATAGTCTTCG
>JAFUUG010000189.1 GCA_017483905.1 Bacillota bacterium | reverse complement strand
ATGATGTTGATGAAGATATGGAAATTCCCAAAGATGCGGAATTTACCTGTCACCCGAACTTTGGCGGCAGCGAGGGCATATATCTTGATATTGCTATGCACTCAAAAGGCAATGTTAGCCGATTTATCACGGGCAAAACATTAGAGGTCGGCTATGCGTCATTTATAAAAATGGGCGATATTTCAACGGAATGTAACCTAATGCTTAACGGTAACGGCTGGGAATTTGAACGTCCCACACCTACACCCGAAAAGACCCAGCCCGAAAAGAAAGCCGAAAAAATCTCAAAAGATAAGATAATAGGCAATACAAACTACAAATATATCCCCGATAAAAAATATCGTAAAGTATCAAAGGAATTTGCCGATGAGATAGCAAGCCGCTTTGATGCAGCTAATATAAAGTACAGCGGCAAAATGAACGATGATGATACAATAACTTTCACTTTCGGCGGCGCACAAAAAGATTGTGCAGCAGTATAATTGACGAAGTCACAGGTAAGGAAACAAAACTTGAAAACACCGTTATTATGGGCAATACGCCTTATGATGAGATACCCGATAAGACCTATACCGTGATAGATGGTTATATTGCAAAAGACCTAATGGATTATCTTAACGAAAATAAGATAATGTATAGCAGTAAATTCGATTTTGATGCTAAAAAAGTGACTTTGACATACAGAGAACAGGATAAAGACTTGTTTCTCGGTCTTATTGCGGAAATAAAATCTTCCATAAACGCCTATTTAAAATCGCTTGACGAGGTAGCAAAGGAAAGCACCGCCGAACAGCAGGAGGAAGTACAAGTTGACGAAACAGATAAACCCGTTAAACAGCCTGCGGAAGAACAGCCTTATATCCTCCCCGATGCAGTCAAGGCTGATATGCCCGACAATACCGTTAGCATTGAGGAACGCAACGAATACGGCTACACCGACAATATTATGCTGCCGCTTAATGCCGATGCGGCACTCGATTTGTTCAATAAGAATTTACCTGTTTATATGCTTTACGAAGATAATACCGAGAGTATCGTTGAAACTGCGGAAGATATAAGCAGTACCGATGTACTTTTCGGCATTGAAGCCGATGTATGGGAAAAATATATAAATTCCCCCGCATATAAGAAAAAAGAGGAAAAGTCGGAAGAAAAGCCCGTTGAACAGCCGCAGGCACAGGAAGAACTTATAAAGGGTATTCCGAAAAGTATTGTCATAAAAGCCTTTCAATTAGGTACGGGCTATGCACACGGCAAATTCAGAGTTGAAGATTTATATAAAAACAAAGTGCCAAAGAAAACCCGTATGGAATTGCTGAAAAAGGAATTTGGCATAGGCGGATCACATTACCCAACGGACACGGTTGGGGATATTGCAGGCTTTGACCATATGGGAAAAAACTTTGTGATTGAATGGGTAGCTGAAAGCGGCAAGGTAAAAGGCGAACTGACTTGGTCTGATGCCGACAAAATATTGCAGGAACTTGTTGACACAGACACATATATTTCCGAAAAGGAAAGGCAGGAATATGACCGTTATAACTTTGTCCGTGAAAAAATGAAGTTATTGGACGAGGGCGATATTATAACGATAAACGGTAAAAACTATATAT